>CAIXLU010000162.1 GCA_903920315.1 uncultured Oscillochloris sp. | reverse complement strand
GATCATCCAGCAGATGCGCTAGTAACCCGGCATCGGTGACATCAAGGGATTCCACCCGCACCGTCACACCCCGACTCGTCAGATGATCAAGAGCCGCCTGCTGTCGCTCCTCGGTCACCCCGCGCCGTCCGGTCAGCACCAAGTTCGTCGCGCCCTGGGCCACCAGCCACTCCGCTACCGCCAAACCCAGCCCACCGAACCCCCCGGTGATCAGGTAGGTCGCCTGGGACACGATCCGGGGTGGCAGGGCGAGGGGCGATTGACTCCGCACCAGCCGGGCCACGTAGCGTTGCCCCTGCCGGTAGGCGACCTGCGGCTCGTCACGTGATGCCAGAACCTCGGCGAGGATTGCCGCCGACGCGCTAGCGTCAGCAGGATCGAGATCCAGCAGCCCTCCCCAGATGTCGCCGTGTTCGCGGGCAATGACTCGCCCCAGCCCCCAGAGGGGCGTCTGGGCCGGAGTGCGCAGATCCCCGGTGGTGATCGCCTGCGCACCCTGCGTCACCACCCACAGCCGGGGACGCGGGGTGGGCAATGCCACAATCGTTGGGAGCAGCGTGAGCAGCGGCTGCAGACTCCGCTCCTGAGCGTGCAGCAGCGCGTCGGCATCATCCGGCATCTCCGCGTCAAGCCCGCCCAGGTAGATCAGCCCGCGCCACGGGGCGTCCAACGATAGAGCGATCTCCTCTGCCACCGCCGCAGCGGGAACCAGCGTGACGGTCGCACCCTGGTCGCGCAACTGCACGGCGAGGGCATCACCGACACCACCCGTGTCCGTGATGATCAGCCAGCCACCAGGGGCGGCGGGTGTGCGAGCCGGGGCAGCGACGGGACGCCAGCGCAGGGCGTAGGTACAGGCGGCGGCGCGGGAATCAAGCACGTCCGCATGTTGCACCGCCTTCAAGGCGGTGAGGGCGCGGACCACCAGAGCGTGCTCATCGGTGGTGAATCCCCCGTGCTGGATGAGTTGGGCGGTCACATCGGCAGCGTGACGCCCCGCCAACCCGAGTGGTGCCACCCGCGTCTCTGGCTGAGGCACATCCACCCAGTAGCGCTGGCGCTGGAACGGGTAGGTCGGCAGGGTCACTTTGCGCCGCACATCTCCCCGATGCAGCCCTGCCCAGTCAATGATCGCCCCGCGCACGTACATCGCCCCGAGACTGGTGAGCAAGGTGTGCCATGCGGGCTGGTTTGGGCGCAGACTCGGGAGATAGCCGATAGCCGATAGCCGATAGCCGATAGCCGACGGCGCATCCCCCATCCCCTGCTCAGCCATGCCCAGCAGTACCGGCTTCGGCCCGATCTCCAGAAAGATGTCCACACCCTGCGCATGCAGCGTCATCACCCCGTCCGCAAAACGCACCGCCTCGCGCACATGGCGTACCCAATACTCCGCCGTCGTCACCTCGTCCCCCGCCAAGGCACCTGTCAGGTTCGAGATCATCCGCTGCGTCGGAGCATGGTAGGTGATCGTCTCCGCCACCGCCCGAAAATCATCAAGCATCGGCTCCAGCAGCGAGGAGTGGAAGGCGTGGGACACGGTCAGCGATTGAGAACGGAGTCCTTCGGCCGCACACTGCGCCGCAATTGCCCGCACCGCCGCCGTCCGCCCCGAGATCACCACGCTTGTTGGTCCATTCACCGCTGCGATGGACACATCTTCCGCATAGGGCGCAATCGCCGCATGCACCCGTGCTTCATCCGCCGCAATCGCCACCATGTGCCCGTCCGGCGGCAGTTCCCCCATCAACCGCCCGCGTGCCGCCACCAGCCGCAGTCCATCTTCCAGGCTGAACACCCCGGCGATGCAGGCTGCCACCAGTTCACCCACGCTATGCCCAATCAGAATATCCGGCGCGATCCCCCACGTCCGCCACATCTGGGCCAGGGCATACTCCAGGGCGAAGAGCGCCGGTTGCGTGAAGGTCGTCTGGTCAATCACCGCCGGGTCGTTAAGAATCTCGCGCAACGGGCGACCCAGCAGCGGGTCGAGGATCGCGGCGCAAGCATCCAGCGCTTCCCGGAACGTCGGCTCGGTCGCATCCAGATCCAGCCCCATTCCCGCATACTGGCTGCCTTGCCCCGTGAACAGGAATGCCACCTTCGGCGGGGACAGATGCGCTCCCACCACGCCCTGCTGCCCCCCGCCGCTTGCCAACTGCGCCCGCAAGTCATCCACCGACCCCGCCACCACACTCAGCCGGTGCGCGAAGGGGCTGCGCCCCATCTGCGCCGTAGAGCACAGGTCGCCCAGATCTACATCCGAGTGGGCGTCCAGATACGCAATGTATGCCTGGACATAGGCATCGAGCGCCGCCGCATCTTTCGCCGCAATCGGCAGCAGGTGCAGCGGGCGCGTCTCCTCACGTGGCACCATCGCCGCCTCTGGCGCGGCCTCCAGCACAATGTGCGCGTTCGTCCCGCTGATGCCGAACGAGCTTACTCCGGCGATCCGCCGTTTTGCG
>CAIXLU010000161.1 GCA_903920315.1 uncultured Oscillochloris sp. | reverse complement strand
TCCAGCCTGCCAGATGCGTATCGGCAGGCTGGAAGCCCGCACTACGAACACCGCAAACTGTAAAGCTGATCTGAACCTTGTCTAACGGGCGGGATAACATACAAGCGGCGGACACGCCTCCGCCGCTCAGGGTCATTGATATGCCCTTCCGGGGTATGGACTATTATAGCAAATCCGCTACTGTCCATGTACGCCCGATGCCGCTGCCCATCGCCCCCACATGCCGCTACATCTCGCCAAAGTTATTGGCTACCAGTCGGGCCAGAGCATCGAGCGCCTGAAGGGCATCATCGCCCTCGGCGCGCAGATGGATCTGGTGTCCAAACCCGACACCCAATTTCATAATGTCAATCATACTCTTGGCATTGGCGACGGGTCGCTCGGGGCGAGCCACATTACGGGCGCGGATCACGCTGGCAAAGCGACACGCGGTCGTCACAAAATCTTTGGCTGGGCGCATGTGCAGCCCAATTTTGTTCATGATCGTCAGCGTCATCTCAACACCTGTGCTTGCAGGTGGGACGGGCGGCGACTCGGTGCGGGGTTGTTCAACAACCGGGGCCACGCCCTTTGTCTCCAGGGCGCGCTCAGCGGCAGCGGAAATCTCGATGATCGTTGCGTTCGGGCGGGTCGACTCAATCGCCGCCACCAGCGCCCCCTCCACGAGCGGAGCCGCACTCATGAGGTAGGGAATGCCGCTCATCTCCAGAGCGATCTCCGCACTCATAATTGCACTGCCCATATCAACAAGGACTAATACCTCATCAACCCCGACGAGGCTGGCGATGGCTTGGCTAATCAAATCCGTGCTGGTACCAAGATCGCCATCAAGGGTGCCTCCTGTTGCAGCGATCAGAACCTGGCCCTGCGCCATTTGTTCGATCAGCTCTTTGACCCCACGGGCGATGCTGGCGCTGTGTGAAATGAGGAGAATGCCAATCATAAGACTGCTATTTGCAGATAGCAGACGGCAGGTAGCAGAAATCTGCTCTCTGCTCTCTGCTATCTACAATCCATAGGCTTGAGCTAAAATCTCAATAGGATGCTTGGTAGCGATGCCGGTGCCGTGGCTGATCTGCCAGCGGCATGTCTCACTGTCACAAAGGGCCAGATCGGAGTCGGCTGCCTTCACGAAGGTAAAAAGCTTTGCGCCGACATCCATGCCGATCTGGTATTTCTCTTTCTTCATGCCGTAGGTACCGGCGATACCGCAGCACTCGGCGTGACTCTCGTTAAGGTGCAAGCCGGGGACAAGGCCGAGGACATCAAGGACGGGCAAACCGACGCGGTGAGCGCGCAGTTGGCATGGCGGATGGTAGGGAAACTCGCGCTGGATCGGGAGGAAGTTCGTGTCTAGTTCGCCCGCCTCGTAGAGATTGCGCAGGAACTCGAAGATGTCGTAGGTACCGGCGGCCACAGCGCGCACATCCTGACTGTGCAGGTCAAGCAACTCGGGAGCCTCTTCTTTCAGAGTGAGAGTGCAACTGGTGCTGGTGCCGACCACGGGAATACCCCGGCGCACATAGGGCAGCAGATGTTCCACATTATACATGTGCCGTCCCTTAGCCGCCGGAAAATCGCCGTTTGAGAGCAGGGGTAATCCGCAGCAGCCCTGTTTGGGGATAATCACTTCGTAGCCGTTGCGCTCTAGTACGGCGACGGCAGCTTGTCCGACACGTGGCTCGTAATACTGGGTGCTACAGCCGTGGTAGTAGACCACCTGCTTGCGGACGCCAGCAACCGGCTGGTGCTTTTTAAACCAGGAGCGGAAGGTGTAGCTGCTGGCGGGCGGAAGTGGCGCATCGTGGTGAATCTGCATCACCTGTTCGATCCCCCAGCGCAGGGGCGTGAGTGACAGACCGAAGTTTACGAGTGGCGCATGGGGGCCACTGCTCAGCCGACCAACCACACCCGCGCGGGCGATGATCCGGTTACGCAGCGGCATCCCGCGCTCGGCCACGATCTGGGCGCGGGCGCGGGCGTTCAACTCCACAATCTTCACCCCGGTTGGGCAGACCTCGTTACAGACCCGACAGCCCGAGCAGTAGTCCACCGAATCATCAGGCACCGGCTGGCCCGCGTGGCGGAAGCGCTGGGCCTGTGGGCCGACATACTTCGGGCCAGGGAATTTATCGGTTACGGCCGCCACCGGGCATGCCGAGGTACAGACGTTGCACTTGATGCAGTGATCAAGCGATTGGGTAAGCGAGATTTCGATATGATTCATAAATTAACACTAAACACATCATACAAAATGCGAAGCATTTTGTATGATGTGTTTATAATCGCCCGGCCTTCCAGCCAGTTGCGGCAGCGACACCCTCAAGGGCACCTTCGCGGATGGGATCACACCCGGCGAGGGCCGACCCGGCCACGGCGACATTTTCGTAGACCACATGTCCCATAGCGTCGAGGGGGCGCAATCCTGCGTCGGCGGCAACGCCGGTACGGAAAACCGGGTGGCCAGACCGAGAGAGAAAGCGGACAGCGAACCAGTCGGTACGGGCGTTGGGCGTGCGTAAGGGCAGACCGAAGGCAGTCTCGACGAGGGCACCCGCGTGGTCGGCGCGCACCCCGCCGCCCGCGATCCCGCCGGTGGCCAGAACGTAGCGGGCGGCGTAGTGGCGCTGCTCGCGAGCGGCGGCCTCGCTATAGATCGCCTCTAACCGCCTACCCTTTCCCTCTGCACGTTGCACAAAGGAGCCGACCTGGATACGTCCGCCAGCTCGTAGGAGGGCAGCCTCAAGCGCACAGTAGAGTCGAATTCCTGGCACCGAGACCGGCAGGGTCGGGATCTCGAAGATGAGGGCACCGGCGGCAGATTGGATGTGGCTCACCACTTGTGTGGCGTTAGCCAGACCAAGCACCGCAGGCATACCGATACGGCTGTATGTGCCGTGCTGTACCAGTTGGCGCAACTGACGGCCCACATCGGCACGAAAGGCGGGTTGGTCGAAAAGGCGGGCGAGAGAGACGGTGCTGAAATCGAGTGTGCGATCATGTGGTGGCATCTGGAGGTAGGCAGCCTCGGCGGCAAAACCCAGAGTGCGCAGGTTCGCGGCAACCATCGGCGGAAAGAAGTCGCGCAATTCATGGAAACCCGCAATCAGCAGCGGGCCACGACCATCGCCCTGACGGGGCAGTTGGCGTGCGTCACCGGCGGCCATCGTCACGGGTACCAGGCACGTCGTCCGCAATGTACCAACGGCAGTGGGCATCTGGAGGTTACGGCGCAGGCTCCCGACTAGTGGATAGCCGCCAGCCTCGCAGGCCGCACGCAGGCGTTCTGCACCAGACTCAACAGCGTCTATGCCTGCCAGAGCGTAGGGGTGATCAGGGTGATGAACGATCAACGACTCAATCCCGGCCAGCGGGTCGGCATTCCCGATGTCGAACAGATCCAGGCAGCCGGTAGCCCAATGGGTAGTCCCGTGGCCCTTTGACAGGGACAGGACTCGCTCGCCCGCCTCGGCCCGCCCGATGGCCGCTAGCATTCCGGCGATCCCCGCGCCGATCACGATTGTGTCGTAGTTCATGACGTTTCCACGTAGGGGCGAAGCATTGTGATTGGCGCTCTGCGCCAATCACAATGCTTCGCCCTACCTCTCATCGGTCACAAGACCACCACCCTGTTCAGCGTGGGCGCTCAGACGATGGGCACCTAGCACGTGTACGTAGATCAGTTCATCGAGACGAGCTTGGCGCAACTGGTCGCCCCAAAGGACCGGGGTGAGGCCCTTCCAACGTTCCTGGAGGAAGTGCAGCATGGCGGCGTTGGCGTGTTCAATATCGAAGGCGGGACGATCTGCGCTGGCATTCTCCGCAGCCTGGGCGCGCTGCTCATAAAGCAGGGCCGTCGTGCGGTAGATGCACCAACCACCCTGGCACGGCCCCATGCCCATCCGCACATCGCGGCGGATGTCGTCGAGATTGCTGGCTCCGCTGGCGATTGCAGCGTGGACACGATCACGCGAGACGAGTTCGCACTCGCAGATCAGGTCGCCATAGGCGTGTTCTTCCTCCACGGCAGCCAGAGGCTTGCCCAGCCAGTAGAGCTTTTCGGCCCCCGCACCCGCGTGGTTGCCGCCGCGATGCTCAAAATCTGGCACGGGCATTGGCTCATCGGCGGTGCGGCAGGGCCGGGTATTGCCCAGCCGCTGCGCGATTGTGTCCACCGCGTCCTTGGCCATCAGCCGGTAGGTTGTCCATTTGCCACCAACCATCGAGATGATGCCGTCCACACCATCGCGCTGCTGATGATCCAGGAGCTTGTAGGTGCGGCTGATATCGCGGTCGTTGGCCACATCCTGATCTTTGTAGAGCGGGCGAACACCCGCCCAGGCTCGCAGGGCGCGGTACTGCGAGAAACCCGGTACCAGCTTCTCGCCCTCTTCAAGCATGAGCCGCACCTCGTGCGGCTCGATCCCGTAAACATCGGGGTCGGGTACGTGGATGTCGGTGGTACCGATCACCGCCACTGTGTGGACAGGCACAATAATATCGCCGTCGGCGGGCAGCTTGCAGCGGTTGATCACCGTGTTCACCATACGGTGGCTCATCGCCACCATCGTACCCTTGCCAGGAACAACCGTCACCTTTACGCCAGCGAGGGCGGCGATCTGACCGGCCCATGCTCCGGCGGCATTAAGGATAAAGCCGCACTCGACGTATGTGCGCTCACTCGTGCGTAGATCTTCTACCACGGCGGCAACCACGTGGTCGCCCGTACGGATCAGCTCAACCACGCGGTGGTAGGTAAGAATCTGGGCACCGTAGGTGCGGGCCGAGAGCGCGTTGGTATGCGCGGCCAGAAACGAGTCAGCCGAGCCGTCGGGCACCTCAAAGACCCGCGAGATCTGCGGGTTGAGGGCTGGCTCACGGCGCAGCATTTCGGCAACAGAGATCTCCTGAACCGGTACCTCGGTCTTGCGACAGTTGGTCGCAAAAATATCGCCGTAGCTGGGGTCGTCCCAGGGGGTGATCACAAAGAAGCCTGATGTATCCTCCAGGCAGTGGGGCATAACCCGGCGCAAGATCGCGTTCTCGTGGGCGCACTCCGTCGCCGACTGCGGGTCTTTGGTGACATAGCGCCCACCCGAGTGGAGCAGGCCGTGGTAACGCCCGGTGGTGCCATTGGTCAGGTCACCCTTCTCCACCAAAACAGCGCGCATCCCGCGCATCGCCAGATCGCGCACGCAGCCGAGGCCAGTGGCCCCGCCACCGATCACCAGGACGTCTGTTGAGATCGTCTGCATGGTTGACCTCAATCCCACATTGTCTATAGTTGCGTGTTGGAGGCAAAGCCTCCAACACGCAACTATAGACACATATTACTCTACCCAGTCGAACGTCCGTGTTACAGCCTTCTTCCAGCCCTTGTAGAGGCTGGCCCGCTTCTCGGCATCCAGGTTCGGGGTCCAGGTGTGATCCACGCCCCAGTTGGCGCGCAGTTCATCGGTGTTGTTCCAGTAGCCCACGGCTAGGCCAGCGGCGTAGGCCGCGCCCAGGGCGGTGGTCTCGGCCACCTTTGGGCGGATGACCGGCACGCCGAGGATGTCGGCCTGGAACTGCATCAGAGTGGTGTTAAAGACCATGCCGCCGTCTACCTTCAGGGCGGTCAGATCCACGCCTGAGTCGGCGTTCATCGCGTCGAGGACTTCGCGGGTCTGGTAGGCGGTCGCCTCCAGCACCGCACGGGCAATGTGGCCCTTGGTGACGTAGCGGGTCAGGCCGACGATGGCACCGCGAGCGTCACTGCGCCAGTAGGGTGCAAAGAGTCCCGAGAAGGCGGGCACAAAGTAGATCCCGCCGTTATCATCAACCAAGTTCGCCAGTGCCTCCACCTCGCCCGAACTGGTGATCATGCCCAGGTTATCGCGTAGCCATTGCACTAGTGCGCCTGTAATCGCAATCGAACCCTCCAGGGCGTAGACCGCCGGGGCACTGCCGAACTTGTAGCAGAGTGTGGTGAGCAGGCCGTTCTTCGACTGCACCGGTACCGTGCCGGTGTTGAGCAGCATAAAGCAGCCGGTCCCATAGGTATTCTTCGCCTCGCCGGGACTGTAGCAAGTCTGCCCGACCATTGCCGCCTGCTGGTCGCCAAGGATACCGGCCACTGGAATGCCAGCTAGGTCGCCGACAGCCGTACCGTAGACCTCAGAACTGGCCTTAATCGCAGGCAGCATCTGGCGTGGAATGCCCATAATCCCCAGAACCTCGTCGTCCCAGTCGAGGGTGGCCAAGTTCATTAGCATCGTGCGCGAGGCGTTAGTCACGTCGGTGATGTGGACACCGCCGTTGGTGCCGCCGGTGAGATGCCAGGTGACGAAGGTGTCAATAGTGCCGAAGACAACATCACCCGCCTCGGCGGCAGCGCGGGCACCCTCGACATTGTCAAGGATCCAGCGTACCTTAGGGCCAGAGAAATAGGTAGCCAGAGGCAGACCGACCTTCTCGCGGAAACGATCCTGCCCGCCGTCTTTGGCCAGTTCATTGCAGATCAGATCCGTGCGCGTATCCTGCCAGACAATCGCGTTATAGACCGGCTTGCCGGTTTTCTTGTTCCAGACCACGGTGGTCTCACGCTGGTTGGTGATCCCGACAGCGGCGAGGTTACTAGCACTCAGGTTTCCCTTAGCCAGCGCGCCACGGATCACGCTCTGGGTACGCTCCCAGATCTCATCGGGGCTATGCTCAACCCAACCAGGTTTAGGGTAGATCTGCTCGTGCTCCTTCTGGTCATAGCAGACCACACTGCCGGAGTGATCGAAGATCATACAGCGGGTGCTGGTAGTTCCCTGGTCAATTGCGGCAACATACGTTGTCATGAGATGACTCCTTTGTCAGGATTGTAGATTTTTGATTTTTGATTTTTGATTACCACAACCCATAGATCCAAAATCCAAAATCCAAAATCCAAAATCCAAAATCCAAAATCTACAATTGCTCAACGACCCCGAGCATTGCCTGGGCCATCAGGAAGGCTGAGGTCGCGCCGGGGTCTTGGTGGCCGACCGAGCGATCTCCGAGGTAGGATGCACGGCCCTTAGTGGCCAGCATTGGCCTCGTCGCTCGCATACCGGCCTCGCATGCGTCCACACCCTTGCGTAGCGCGCTGATAAAATCCTCACCGGCGGCATTCGCCTCCTTCAGCGCATCAATCCCCGGCCCGATCGAGTCGATCATGGTCTTCTCGCCACGGGCCGATTTCCCCCGTGACTGGACGCCCTCTAGGGCAGCTTCCAGAGCGGCGATGACATCGGCAGTTCCAAGCTCAAAGCGGTCGCCCATCGCCATGCCGGCCCGCAGGAAGGCCGTGCCATAGAGCGGCCCGCTCGCCCCACCCACGGTAGACACGAGCGTGGTTCCCACCGTCTTGAGAATCGTGCCAACGTCCTTATCGGCCACACCCGGCAGCTTAGTGAGTACCGTGGTGAACCCCCGGTCGAGATTCACCCCGTGGTCGGCATCGCCGATAGCCGAGTCGAGCTGGGTGAGATAGTCGCGCTGAGCCTTGATCGTTGCGGCCACCTGCTCGATAAACGTAATCACATGTTCGGCAGTGATATGCATGTGTGCCTCGAAAAAAGGGAAGATTTCAGGAAGGGCCGCGCCCTTCCTGGTGTTTCTTGGTTATACACCCCAGCGCAGCGCCGGGGTGTGGACGGGCGCGTCCCAGAGCGTGGTTAGTTCATCGTCTAGCTTGAGCAGGGTGATCGAACAGCCGGCCATATCGAGAGATGTAATGTAGTTGCCGATCAGCGTGCGGCTAACACGGATGCCGCGATCCCTGAGGATTTTGGTCAGTTCGTTGTACACCACATACAGCTCAATCAAGGGCGTGCCGCCAAGACCATTGACAAAGGCCAGGACACTATCGCCGCTGCTGAAGGGCAGATCTTCCAGGATCGGCTCGGTGAGTAGGGCAGTGATCTCAGCGGCGCTGACCATTTTGATCCGGCGGCGACCTGGCTCGCCGTGAATGCCGACGCCGATCTCGATCTCGTCATCGGGTAACTCGAAGCTGGGCTTGCCGACGTGCGGAATGGTGCAACTGGTCAGCGCGGCACCCATACTGCGGCCCTGGGCGTTCACCTTCTTGGCGATCCGCGTCACCTCGGCCAGATCTGCGCCGGTATCGGCGGCCGCACCGACGATTTTTTCCAGGAGTACGGTGACGCCCACGCCGCGCCGGCCAGCGGTCCAGGTGCTGTCCTTCACCGCCACATCATCGTTGGTGATGACCGTGGCTATCTCGATGCCCTCGGCGGCGGCGAGTTCCGCCGCCATCTCGAAGTTCATCACATCGCCAGTGTAGTTTTTGACAATATGCAGCACACCCTTGCCACCATCAACCGCTTTCGTGGCCGCGAGCATCTGGTCGGGCACCGGCGAGGTGAAGATGGCACCAGGACATGCGGCATCAAGCATACCTTTACCAACAAAACCACCGTGCATCGGCTCGTGGCCGCTACCGCCACCCGAAATGATCCCGACCTTGCCCTGAACCGGGCCGTCGGCACGCACAATAATATCCGGGTCGTAGTGTACCGTGATCAGATCGGGATGCGCGTTGGCCATCCCGGCCAACGCATCCCTGACCACATGCTCCGGCGCGTTGATCAACTTCTTCACTGAAGGATCCTCCTCGCGATGTCCTCGGGCTAAACTCCAAGAGCGGTCAGCAGCAGGGCGGCAACCACGGCACCGATGATTGGGCCGACGACGGGTACCCACGAGTAGGCCCAGTCCGAGTCGCCCTTGTCGGCAATTGGCAGCAGGAAGTGGGCGATACGCGGGCCAAGATCGCGGGCGGGGTTAAGGGCGTAGCCGGTGGGACCACCGAGGCTCAGGCCCAGGCCCCAGATCAGCGCGGCGATGAGGTATGGCTCAACCCCTGCCACAGCCGTCGCTTTGCCAATGCTCGTGGCGATAAAGATCAGAGCGAAGGTGGCGATTGCCTCTGTCAGTAGGTTCATCGCTGGGTTGCGGATGGCCGGGCCAGTGCTGAATACCGCCAGCTTCAGACCCTTGTCGGCGGTCTCCGACCAGTGCGGCAGGTAGGCGAGCCAGACGAGTACCGCGCCGATGAAGGCACCGACAAACTCGCCTGCGATATTCAAAAGTGCCGTATTGACATTGCCGCCGCGCATGATTCCGACGATCTGGCCAGCCGGGTTGAGCGATCCGGGTCCCTTGAGAGCAACCGAGACGAAGATACCGCTCATCACCCCAAAAGCCCAGCCCGCCGTGATCACGATCCAGCCTGAATTCTGGCCCTTGGTCTTGTTTAGAACCACGTTTGCAACGACACCGTCACCAAAAAGAACAAGTATCATTGTACCGAACATCTCTGCGAGGAACATGATTCGGTCCCTCCTCCATCCATGAGGCTGCCATAGCCTACGCGAGTACAAGGTTCGCCATCGCCCTTGATATCCATCGAACCGGACACGTGTTCTCATTGCTTCGCTCGCCGTCCCACCCCCTTTCGGGTACACAAAACCACGGCGTTGGGCCGCAGGGCAGCAGCGCCAGCGAGGATGATTGGTTCAGAACTCTGTGCGACCGAGCGAGATCACCCGCGCACGAGTCGGGGATGTGTTGTCGTCCGATCTGGTGGTGGTTTGCCGCCAGTGTCCCGAGGATTGCTCCTCGTCGTTGAGCAGCCAGTGACACCGGGCTGTAGGGATGTTAATGACATTTCCGACGTGATCACACCACATAGAAGGGACGACACGCGCAACGGTGAGCGTGCAGATGCGGGAGAAATGGTTTAATGCGGGTGAACGGGTTCATGATAGCAGACCGCTCCGGCAGGCGTCAAGGGTTTGAGTCGGGTTCGTATCATCAAAAATGTTTCATTTGTGAAACATAACGTTTCACCGATGTTGCACTACTCTGCGTCGCAGACATGTGCCGCACAGCGTATGTTCACACCATGCGTCGTAAACGCCTCACGTATGCGTTGTCGGCCAAAAATCGGCCTTGACGATGCCGTAGCGCACCATTTTGCGCCAGAGGGTGGCCCGGCTAATGCCAAGCAGGGCGGCAGTGCGCCCGATGTGGCCGGCGGTCTGATGCCCCGCACGGAGGATGGCCTCGCGTTCGCTCAGCCGGTTGCTATCTTCAAGGTTTGGGCTTTCAGGGGTTTTGATCGGCACAGCAACGTGGATGATTGCCGGCGGCAGATCCTCCAGTCCAATCACGCTCTTCTCGCCGTTCTGTAGCACCCGCTCGATTGTCAGTTCCAGTTCACGCACATTCCCCGGCCAGGGGTAAGCGCGCATGGCCTGGAGCGCATCAGGGGAAAAGGCCACCTGGCGACCGAGGCGGTCGCTCAGCAGCAGCAGCAGATGGTTGATCAGCAGCAGCAGATCGTCGCCACGAGCGCGCAGGGGTGGAATCTCAACGCTGAAGGCGTTCAGACGAGCAGCTAAATCGGCACGGAAACGACCTTCCTGCACGTGGCGCTCCAGATCGGCACAGGTGACGATGATCCGCACATCAACCGGCAGGGGCTGCGTCCCACCCGTGCGGATGATCCGCTTCATCTCAATCGTGCGCAGCAACCCGGTTTGGAGTTCAAATGAGAGAACACCAACCTCCTCCAAGTAGAGCAACCCGCCGTGGGCCAGTTCGATCTTGCCAGGGCGACCGGGCTGGTTGCCTGATCGCGAGCCACCCTCTACCCCAAAGAGTTCACTACCCAGCAGGGTGCGCGGCACCGTCGCGCAGTTGAGCCGCACGAACGGCCCACGGGCGCGGCTGCTGGCATTGTGAATGGCCTGAGCGAAGATCTCCTTGCCCACACCTGGCTCGCCGTGAAGCATCACGGCACCGCCAACCCCGGTGGCCATATGGGCTTGGTGGATCGCCTGGAGCATCACCGGGCTTTGGCCAATAATATCGTGGAAGGTGAATTGGGCCTGGGCACCCACGACCCGCTGCACAAGCTGGTGAATGCTCTGAGCTGGCCGGATGATGATTAGGACACCAAGGTAGCGTCGTGTGCGTGTCCAGACGGGACGGACGCTACAGAGGGCAGGCAGTGCCGCATGACGGCTCTGCCAGAGTACCTCTTGCTCCACGAGTTCGGCATGATCACGCAGCGCCTGACATACCATCTCGGGGAAGCCCAAAGCCTGCTCAAAGGGCCGTCCCGCCACTGCACGGATGCTGACACCCAGCATCTCGGCGGCCCGACTGTTGATCCGCCGGATCTCGTTGTGCGGGCCAATAAAAATCAGCCCCTCACTCATCGTCTCCAGGGTGGCGTAGAGTTCGGCCAACTGATCATTCGCATCGGCGAGAAGTTGGTCGGCCCGCATCTGGTTGTGCAATGCCTGCGTGGTGGCAATGGCAAGACCGAGAGTGTGTCGGTGGGCACCCTCGGCATCGGTGAGGATCGCCAGGGCACCCAGAGGTTGTCCATCCACATTGAAGATCGGCGCGGCGGCAATCGCCAGGGGCTGCATCCGGGTACTGTAGTGTTCCATCCCAACCGTCTGGAAGGGCAGTGCCTCGCGGAGGGCGAGGTCTACCGCGTTACAGCCGGCTTGTTCTTCACTCAGATCAACCGGTGGAACCAGTCCGCAGGTGCGCGCCAGGGCCACTACCGCCGGATCGCCTTCAAGATGCATCACAACCGCATGGACATCGGCGAGGGCCACCGCAAAGCCCGGTCGCTCAATCAACTGGTAGAGATCTTCAATTGATGCGCGGGCCATGTTCAGAAGCTGGAGAGCCGCGCCATTCGGTGGGACAACCACGACTGGGCCGTTGCTCGGGTTCTGCCCACGCACGACGCAGCGCTGCCACGAGCGCCGGATGGGTGGAGCGAGGGTCGTGTCCATCCTACAGTGGCACCTGCTGGGTCAGGCAGTGCCAGGCTCCTAATCCCCAGATAATGTCGGTGCAGTCAATGCCGATCACCCAGCGGGTGGGGAAGCAGCTTTGGATGATCGCGGCGGCGCGCTGATCATGGGGGTGGTTGTAGAAGGGCACCAGCACGATGGTATTGGCGATGTAGAAGTTCGCGTAACTGGCGGGTAATCGCTGGCCCTCGTAGATCACCGGCGGCGGCATCGGGAGCGTGCGGATCGTCAGGGATCGCCCGTCCAGGCCCGTCATCAGATGCAGCCGATGCAGGTTCTCCTGAAGAATCGGGTAATTTTCATCCTGCGGATCGTCTTCAACTGCAGTGAGAATCGTATCGGTCGCCACAAACCGTGAGATGTCATCAATATGACCGTCGGTATCATCGCCAATG
>CAIXLU010000160.1 GCA_903920315.1 uncultured Oscillochloris sp. | reverse complement strand
GTACGGCGGCCAGATCCAGAACCAGATGCGCCGACTCGGTGCATCCTGCGACTGGTCGCGTGAGCGATTCACCCTCGACGCTGGTCTTTCGCGCTCGGTTCATACGGCCTTTAAGCGGTTCTACGACGATGGCCTGATCGTGAAGGGAACCTACCTCGTCAACTGGTCGCCCACCCTCGGCACCGCCGTCAGCGACCTTGAGGTGGAGTACGAGACACGGAATGTTTCGATCTGGTATGTGCGCTATCCGGTGCTGCCAGAGGCGGCAGGCGACGGGCGGCAGGCGGCAGGGGCCGAGCCGTTCGGCCATGCCTGGGGCAGCGGGCGCTGGGCCGAGGGGGCCACGGAGTGGATTACGGTGGCGACGACTCGCCCCGAGACGATCCTGGGCGATACGGCGATTGCTACCGCGCACGGCGATGAGCGCTTCGCCGCCCTGCTTGGTCGCTCCGCCGTCCTACCCGCTCTCGGTCGCCTTATTCCGATCATCGCTGATGAGTATGTGGATAAGGAGTTTGGCTCAGGCGCGGTGAAGATCACCCCCGCCCACGACAAAAACGACTACGAAGTCGGCAAGCGTCACGGGCTGGCGCGGATCAATATCCTAAACAAAGATGCCACGGTCAACGCCGAAGGTGGCCCCTACCAAGGCATGGATCGCTTCGCCGCCCGCAAGGCCATGATCGCCGACCTGGAAAAAGAGGGGTTGCTGGTCAAAACCGAGCCGCACACCATGAGCGTCGGGATTAGTCAGCGTAGTGGCGAGATTATCGAGCCGCTGCTCTCCGAGCAGTGGTTTGTAAAAATGCGCCCCCTGGCGGATCTGGCCCTGGCCTCCGTGCGCGAGGGCCGCACTCGGATTATCCCCGAGCGCTTTGAGAAGGTTTACTACCACTGGCTGGAAAACATCGAGGACTGGTGTATCTCGCGCCAGCTCTGGTGGGGCCACCGCATCCCGGTCTGGTACCTGCCCGATGGCACAATGGTTGTCCCTGGCCCCGATGAAGCCCCGCCCGAGGGTGCCACGCAGGATCCCGATGTTCTCGATACCTGGTTCAGTTCGGGCCTCTGGCCCTTCAGCACCCTGGGCTGGCCCGACCAGACGCCAGATCTGGCCAGGTTCTACCCAACCAGCGTGATGGAGACGGGCTACGACATCATTTTCTTCTGGGTGGCCCGCATGATGATGATGGGCTGCTACCTGACAGAGACCGAGCCATTTCACACGATCTACCTGCACGGCCTGGTGCGTGACGAACATGGTCGCAAGATGTCGAAGTCCTACGGCAATGTGGTCAACCCGCTGCTGGTGATGGACGAGCAGAGTACCGATGCGCTGCGCTTTACCCTGGCCACATCGGGCACCCCCGGCCAGGACATGAACCTCAACCCGCAGCGGATTGAGTCGGCCCGCAACTTCGCCAACAAGATCTGGAACATCACCCGCTTTGTGATTTCTAAATTGCAGATTGGTGATTTTAGATTGCAGATTGAGCAGCCCAATCCGCAAACTAAAATCACCAATCTGCAATCTAAAATCACTCTGGCCGACCGCTGGATTCTGTCGCGCTACCACCGGCTCTGCTTGGATGTGAACCGGCTGATGGAGGGCTACAACTTCGGCGAAGCCGGTCGCCAGATGCATGACTTCTTGTGGGGCGAGTTTGCCGACTGGTATGTGGAGATTGCCAAGGTGCAGTTGGAGGGTGACGAGCAGCGCCAGCAGTGCACCCGCGAGATACTCTACTCGGTGCTGGAGGGCACGCTACGCCTACTGCACCCGTACATCCCGTTTGTGACCGAGGAGGTGTGGCAGTACCTGACTCGTGTGGAGGGTGTGGAACCCGGCCCGACGCACAGCCTGATGCTGGCCGACTACCCGGCGGGCGACGCAGCGCTGATTGACCCACAGGCCGAGGCCGACTGGAGCCTGACCCAGGAGCTGATCGTGGCGGTGCGCAATATCCGCAGCGAGTACAAGGTGGAACCGGCGCGCTGGGTGGCAGCCACAGTGGTGGCGGGCGAGCGCACGGGGATGCTGCGCGAGCAAGCGGCGCTGATCTCGCGCCTGGGACGCGCCGATGCCGCAAAACTAGAGTTCGTCGAGTCGCTGGAGGTGAAGCCGGGCCAGTCGGCGGCCATTGTGATCGGCACAGTTGAGGCATACCTGCCCCTGGCCGGCCTGATCGATCTCGCCGCCGAGCGGGTGCGTCTGACCAAGGAATTGGAGCAAGCCGAGTCTGATGTCTCCCGCCGCGAGGCCAAGCTCGCGAACGAGGGATTTGTGGGCAAAGCTCCGGCCAACGTAGTGCAGCGCGAGCGTGACGGCCTAGAGGTAGCCCGCGCCGCCCTGGCCGCGTTGCGGTCGCGGTTGGCTGAGCTGTAAAAAGTAGTGTTCCTTGCGCCTTTGCGCCTTTGCGTCACACAAGCGTATGGAGTGACGCAAAGGCGCAAAGGCGCAAAGATTCTTGGCACTAGAGC
>CAIXLU010000159.1 GCA_903920315.1 uncultured Oscillochloris sp. | reverse complement strand
GCTTCGCTCAGCATGACATGACATACGTCTGACAGCGTTACTTCTGCGGTATTGCGGTATTGCGGTTTTAGGTTTCAGGTTTCAGGTTTCAGGTCTTAGGCAATACCGCAGAAGTAACGCTGTGAGACATGTCACGCTGAGCGAAGCGAAGCGTCCCGACCGCGATATGAGCTGCCGAGACGCTTCGCTTCGCTCAGCGTGACAGATCACCCGCAATCGGACAATTAAAAAGATCCGCCTCCCCTATCGGCTATTTTCACGTTAATGAGGTGTAGAGATCCTCGTAGCGCGTGATGACGGCGGGAATATCATAGCGGGCGAGGGCGAAGGTGCGGGCCGCTGCGCCAAGCCGCTGGGCCTCGGCGGGATGTTCAAGCAGATCGCGCATGCGGGCAGCGAAGGTTCGTGGCGTGGCAGCCAAGGCACCGTTCACCCCATCGGTAATGATGTCGGGTGTGCCGCCGGTGGGCATAGCGAGGATAGGCGTCCCCAGGCTCGCGGCCTCCAGCAGCACCCGGCTCAGTGGCTCGCCCCAGGCCGAGGGAAAGAGCAGCAGGTCGCAGCGAGCCATCAGCCGCAACACCTCACTGTGATCCGCCCAGGCCAGGAAGCGCACATTCACCCCTAGCTCGGCCAGTTGCCGCTCCAGCGGATCGCGCAGCGCCCCATCTCCCGCCACGACCAGCGTAAAGGGCGGTACCTCCAGGTTGCGCAGCTCGCGGAAGATCGCCGGCAGCAGCCCAGCCCCCTTATTTGGCTCCAGCTTCCCGGCGAACAGGAGCATCGGCCCGTCCACCTGAGTCTGCGCGGGCGTGGCCACGATCCGCTCGGTCGCGGCGATGTCTACCATATGCGGCAGGACGTGCAGGCGCTCGGGGGCGACGATCCCGGCCAGACGGCCAGCAATATAGGTGCTACAAGCGATCACCGCGTCGGCATGGGACAGGAAGGCGGCGCGGCGGCGCAGGTGGGCCAGCATATAGGGGATGGCCGCTATGGCTAGGGTACCGCGCAGCGGCCCCAGACGGGCAGGCAAATCCGTAGCCAGACTCGCCCAACTCGCCTGTGGATGCGGCGTATGGTCGCCGTGCAGCCCAGTAGCGAAGTAGTCCCACGGCCAATGATCGCGCACAGTGACAATGACCGGCATACCGATACGATGGCCGGCGATCACCGCCGCCGGAGCGGTCTGCACATGCTGAGCGTGGATCACGGCGGGGCGACCAGCCGCCGTCGCCACAATCGCATCGGCCAGGGGATGCCAGAGCCGCTCGTGGCGAAAGTAGTTCTGGATGATCGGCAGCCCCGGCGCCTGATAGCCCACATACAGAGTCGGCACGCCCAGCGCGTCGTGGGCGCGGACGCCGGGCCGATCATGTGACGGCACTACCGCCGTCACCCAATGGCCGCGCTCGATCAGGGCCAGTGCCAGAGCGTGGCTGCTCCAGGCCGCGCCACCCTTGCCCGTGGGAGGGAAGACATCGCTGGGAATGATGATCTGCATTGACGTATTGTACATGGATTGTGGATTGTAGATTGTGGATTGTGGATTGTGGGACTGCTGCAATCCACAATCCACAATCTACAATCTACAATCATCACGGCAGTTCTGGCGTCACATTCTCGCCGCGCTGCCAGGCCCGCAGGTAGCGGTAGGGCGAGATCTGGCCTCGGCGCACCTTCCAGTCATCTGGCGTGGTGGGGCGCGAGATACCGAAGTGCAGATGGGCGGGCGTGCTGCGGGCGTTGCCGGTCTTACCGGTGAGCCCGAGAGTTTGCCCGACCGTTACCCGTACCCCTGACTCGATACCATCGGTCACTGCCGAGAGATGCGAGCCGTAGTAGCGAACCCCGTCGTCGCCGATCATCGCTAGCGAGATGCCCCCGCGCACCGCTGGGTCGTCCTTGGTCGGGTTCCACACATCCTCACGGCTCACGTAGTCAATGACACCATCGGTGACGGCCACAAACTGGCTGCCCACCGGGCAGAAGATGTCGCTGGCCGGGTAGTCGTGGTGGCTGGAGCCGTAGTTAACCTTTGCACCCTGCACCGGGAATCTGTAGGTGAGCGCTGTTGCGGGCGGCGCGGGCGGCTCGGATGCGGCGGTGGGCTGCGGCTCGGATGCGACGGTGGGTACCTCTGTCGGATTCGGCTCGGGCGTCACCGTCGCGGCTGCGATGACCCGTTTGGTTGGCGTCGCTGTCGGCGGAACCGGCGTCGCCGTGGGTGGAACCGGCGTCGCCGTGGGTGGAACCGGCGTCGCCGTGGGTGGAACCGGCGTCGCTGTCGGCGGAACCGGCGTCGCCGTGGGCAGAACCGGCGTCGCCGTGGGTGGAACCGGCGTCGCTGTCGGCGGAACCGGCGTCGCCGTGGGCACGGATGCCTGTCTCGCCGCACAGGCCACAAGGATCAGCAGCAGCAGGGGGAGCAGACATATTCGACGAAGTAATCTATACATCATCATACCTTACCCGTATAATGGGGCCATATCATGACACAGCGAGACAAAGGATTAATCATATGCAAGAGTTCTTCGAGTTCGGGATTGGAACACGTGTCCTGTATAAGCTCGGCCTGGCCAACGAACTTGGCCCAGTGATTGACGAACTGGGTTCCCAGCGGGTCTTCATTGTAGCCGACAAAGGTGTGGTGGCGGCCGGACTGCTCGCCCCGGTGGTCGAGGGCCTACGGGACAGTGCCGAGATTGTCGGCATCTTCGACTCGGTGCCGGCCAACTCGTCGGTGGCCAAGGTGATGGAAGGTGCGGAGGCCGCCATCGCCGCCCAGGCCGACCTAATCATCGCCATAGGCGGCGGTAGCCCGCTCGATACCGCCAAGGGCATCCGCATTGTCCTCACCAACGGCGGCCACCTGCTCGATTATCAGGGCTACAACGTGATCCCCGCGCCGCTCACGCCGATGATCGCCATTCCGACCACCAGCGGCACCGGCAGCGAGGTCACGCCTTTCGCTGTTATTCTTGACGATGACCAAGATCTGAAGTTGAGCTTCGCTAGCCGCTACCTCGTACCCGACGTGGCGATCCTTGATCCGCTACTCACCCGCTCGCTGCCACCCGGTCTGACTGCCGCGACCGGTATGGACGCGCTCTCGCACGCGATTGAGACCTTTGTTTCTACCGAGAATAGCCCCTTCAGCGACGGTCTGGCCCTGACGGCAATTGACATGATTGCCAATAACCTGCGCGATGCGGTGCAAAGTGGGAACGATATTGACGCCCGTGGTCAGATGTTGATCGCCGCCTGTATGGCCGGTATGGCCTGCGCAAACAGCTACTTCGGCGTGATCCACGCCCTTTCCCACGCTCTCGGCGGCAAGTTCCATGTTCACCACGGCACGGCAAACTCGATCTTTATGCCTGTTGGGATGCGCTTCAACAGCGCGGTAGTACCGCACCGCTACGTGCGGATCGCCCATGCAATGGGGGTCATCGCCGGTGGGCGTAGCGACAGCGAGGTGATCGCCGACGGAATCAGCGCGGTGGCCACTCTGGCGCTTGACTGCGGGATTCCCACTCGGCTGCGTGATGTGGGCGTACCGGAGGAGGCTCTGCCTGAACTGGCCGAGATCGCTATGGTAGATGGTGCGATCTTCCACAATCCGCGCATCGCCACCGAGGCGGAGCTGCTGGAGATGCTCAAAGAGACGTGGTAAAGAACCCACACATCACCCACATACACTCATGGCCAGCAGCAGCAGCGCCTGCATGCCTCGGCCCAGGTTCTCGGGCAGGATGAACTCATCGGGACGATGGGCATTTCCGCCATCGGTGATGCCAACGCAGATGGCGGGAATGCCTTGGCTGAGCGGAATATTGGCGTCGGTGCTGCTCTGCTGAAAGCTGATCGTAGCCCCGGCGAACTGGTAGGCGCTCACGGCGGCCTGTACCAGCGGGTGTTCGCGGGGAATCGAGCCTGATGGCCGGTTTCCCACGGTGGTGACGCGGATGTGCACATCGGCGTGGTTGGCAGCAGTGCGTACGAGGCGATCCACCTGGGCGACCAGTTCGTCGAGGGCCGCCGCGCTGACCGAGCGCATATCAAGGAGCATGCTGGCGTGCTGGGCGATGGTGTTGACCGAGGTGCCGCCCTCAATCACGCCGATGTTGTAGGTGGTGCGCGGGATGCGCGGCACGCTTAGCTCGGAGATGCGGGCGGCCAGACGCACCAGAGCATGAATGGCGCTCGGATTACCGTAGTTTCCCCAAGAATGGCCGCCGGGGGCGCTGGCCTCAATTCGGTAGCGGCGCACGCCGATGGCCTGATGGTGCAG
>CAIXLU010000158.1 GCA_903920315.1 uncultured Oscillochloris sp. | reverse complement strand
ATTGTTCTCGCTATACACCAGCGCCGTGCCATCGGCGATAGCGGCAAGCAAAGTCTCCTGCTTCCCGGCGAGCATCGCCAGCGCATGGGCACCAGGGGCCGGCGGATGCTCGCCCATCCACTGAGCCACGCCCTGGGAGGTGGCAATCCGGGGGCGGGTGCTTGTGCGGAGTGCGCCTAGCGCATCCGCATCGGCGGGAGGGGCTGGTTCCCAGCTCTGGCCCCCATTAAGACTGATCAGTGCCTCGCCGCTGGAAAGGCCGACGATAACCGCAAGCGCCCCCTGGTCGTCGGGGGAGTCGGCGGCGATAATCGCCCGCACCCCGTGGCCCTCCAGCGCATGTCCCACCCTCCGCCATTGACCCGACGCCCCCGGATCACTGTACGTCACAAGGCCATTATCGGTGCCAACATAGACAATTCCGGCCTTCGCCATAGCTATCGCTCCTTGTGCTGATCTCTATGCACCTGCGTAGGATAGCATTGCGAACTGCTTGGCGTCAATCAGCCCTGGGGGACAGCTTCCCGGAAATCCATAGGCAGTGGCGGGTACACGAAATCGCCGTATACTGATGGGGAGCCAACTCTGCGGGAAGTCAAGACACATGATCGCTGCAACGTGGGAGTGACACGATGATTAAGCTCATACAGTCGCGCCTTCAGTACAAGCTCATGCTAGGGTTTAGCCTGGTGCTGCTTGTCTCGCTGACAATGACAACATCGTACACACAACTGCGTGTCCGTAACATTTTGATCTCTCGTGCCCGCGATGAGCAGGGGCGGATTGCTTCTACCCGTGCGGCGTTCGCAGAGCGGATGATCGCAGATACGAGTACCGATTTGCTCTTTCTAATGCAGAGTTCGACCCTGATTCACTATGCTGAGAGCGAAAGTGAAGAGAGCAATCTCACGACGATCTCCACGATGTTCCTCGAATTTCTGACCCACTCGGGTCAGCGCTATTCTCAGCTCTGCCTGACCGATCCGTTTGGACATAACCGTTCCTGCGCCCATATGGTTGCGGGACGCCCGGCGCTGGTGTCCGACGAACCGGATGCAGTCATTGCCATCCCCCGCAGCACCGCCGCTCCCTTAGCACAGTACCAGAACCACCCAACAGTGCATATCTCGACCATTAACCGGCTATCGCTCCAAGGAACTGCGGGTGTACCCATCGTGACCCTGCGCTACAGTGCGGTGCTGCGCGATGAGTCGGGCCACGGTGTTGGCTTGGTTGTGCTTGATGCAATCGCCCAGCCGATCTTTGATCTGCTGGTTGATCCGACAGACTCCACCCACTCCATTGTTGTCGATCATAATGGATCCTACGTGTTTGGCCGCTCAACCAGCACTTTGTTCAGCGACCGACCATCTACTGCCGGACAAATCCTTAGCCGCCCCGGCGGGACGATCCTGAGCACATCCGATATTCCCGATACGTTCACCGCGTTTCACGAACTGGTCTTCCCCGACCAGGATGTGCCACCGTGGACGGTAATCTACGATCAGCCGATCTCGGTTATTCTCGACCCTATCAACCAGACCCTTCAGGTCAATATTGCGATTACTCTCATCTTGCTGTTGGCGAGCCTCCAAGTTACCTCTATGCTTACCAACAGCATTGTGCGCCCGATGCGCGCCCTAGCCGTTTCCGCCGAGCGAGTGGGCGCGGGTGACCTACACGCCCCGATTGCCGTGGATAGTTCTGACGAGATCGGTGCCCTGGCCCACACCTTCGACCAGACGGTGGCCTATTTGCGCAGCGCCCTCGACAGCGCCGAGGCGCGCCGTCGCGAGGCGGAGACCCTTTACGTAACGGCGACGGCGCTCAGTTCAACCCTCAACCTTCACCACCTACTCGATCGGATTCTCGACGAGTTACGTGCGGTCGTGCCCTACGACAGCTCGACGGTGCAGATCGTTCATGGCGATCATATGGAGATTATTGGTGCCTACGGACTGATCCAACCTGAGCGGATGATTGGTGTCTGCTTCCCGCTCGTGGGTACGGGGCCGAACGCCGAGGTGGCCCGCCTGCGTATCCCGCTGATCCTCGACGATGTGACGGTGGTCTATCCACGCTTTAACGAGGAACCCTACCGAGCCGATCCCATCCGCAGTTGGCTTGGTGTGCCGTTGATCTTTAGCGAGCGCCTGATTGGTATGATCGCCATTGATAAGTATGAGCCAGGATTCTACAATGCCGACCACGCTCGCCTCGCCAGTGCCTTCGCCGCTCAGTCGGCCATTGCCCTGGAAAACGCCCGGCTTTATGAGGCTGTTCGCAATGAACTAGTCGAGCGGCAGCGTAGCGAGCAGGCGCAACTGCATGCGGAGGAACAGTTGCGTCAAGCCCAGAAAATGGAGGCGGTCGGTCGTCTGGCGGGCGGGGTCTCTCACGACTTTAACAATATCCTTACGGTGATATTGGGAGAGTGCGATCTGCTGCTTCACGGGCATCATGTGAGCGTCGAGACGCGCCAGGGTCTTGAACAGATTCGCAATGCGGGCATGCGCGCCTCCGCCCTCACCCGCCAGTTACTTGCCTTTAGCCGTCGCCAAGTACTTCAGCTTTCCACGGTCAATCTCAACGAGATCATCACCCCTATCGAGCGAATGTTGCATCGTCTGATTGGCGAGGATGTCACCCTGCGTACCCAGTTCGCACCCGATCCTGCGTTCGTGCGGGCCGACGCCAGCCAGATCGAGCAGGTAATCTTCAACCTGTGCATCAATAGCCGCGACGCGATGCCCAATGGCGGTGTTATCTGTATCACCACTGCGAATGTGCGAATCGAGCCAGATGATGATCGCGATATCGCGCCGGGTGACTATGTGCTACTCACAGTGAGCGACACTGGCACGGGGATTGATGAGAAAGCCCATGAGCATATTTTTGAGCCATTCTTCACCACCAAGCCTCACGGCAAGGGTACAGGTCTGGGATTGGCCACCGTCCACGGAATCATTGAGCAGAGCGGCGGGATCCTCCGCTTTAGCAGCATCACCGGGCAGGGCACCATTTTCTCGATCTATCTGCCCGCAATGATCGATCTGAGTGCCCCAACATTCACACCTTCGACCACACCCATCCCTAGACCATCCGCCACAGATGTGGTTGTGGCCTTGGTGGAAGACGATGATCGGCTACGCCAGCTCGTCAGCGAGATCCTGTCTGCGCATGGGTTCACGGTGATAGAGGCCGCCAACGGCGTAGAGGCTTTGCCCATTTGTGAGGCGTCTACCGACCGGATCGATCTGCTGATCAGCGATGTCGTGATGCCCGGCGGTATTAATGGTATACAGTTGGCAACCCTGATCCGCGCCACCCGCCCGCAGATCAGGGTGCTGCTGATGTCTGGCTACACCGACAACGCTCTTCTGTCATCGAACGATATCGCACCTGACATGCTCTTTATCCAAAAGCCCTTCACTCCCGCGTACCTCCTCGAGAAGATATACGAATCTCTTGCGCTTGTGGTGTAGACTAAGCTCGATGTTGTCCATCATGCCGCAAAGGCGAGGTTGTCCGTTGAGAACGAGGCGCGAGAACCGTTCGCGTTTACCCCCAAAGACACACAAAGAGGCCACACGCCCTACGCCAGCCAGGAGGGGTTGATCAGCAGTTCGATCAGCCCCTCGGCCCGCCCGCGTAATTCATCGCGAACGGCGCGGAAGGCGGCGAGTTGCTCCTCGGATCCTGTCACCGCCACGGGGTCGGGGATGCTCCAATGCATGCGAGTCTTCACCTCGGGCCAGAGGGCGCACTCCTCGCGGGCGACATCGCAAACGGTGACGACCACGTCGGGGGCGAGGTCGGTCAGGGTGCTGATGGACTTCGCTTGCTGGTGGCCAATATCAACGCCCGCCTCGGCCATCACCTGGGTGGCCAGCGAATGTAACTGCGCGGGCTGCGTCCCGCCGCTGCGCACCACAATGCGTCCGCCGGTGAGGGTGCGCAGCCAGCCCTCGGCGATCTGCGAGCGGGCGCTGTTGGCTCGACAGAGAAATACAACAGTCACGGCTGGTATTTCTGTCGTAGAAAGCCGCAACGGAATAGCCAGATCGGCCCCAATCTGCCGGTAGCGTGCGGACACTTCCCCAAGGTTGACTCCGTAGTAGGTTGCACGCCCGTCGGCATCGCTGCGGTGCAGATGCACCAACCCAGCTTGACGTAGTATCCCCAGGTGATAGGAGACTAGATTCTGTGGTAGACCGGTCTGCGTCACGATCTCACCAACGTGCCGGTCGCTGGTACGCAGTGCGCGCAAAATCCGCCAGCGCGTCTCGTCGGCGATCAGCTTTAATCCTGCGACTCCATCATCATTTCCTGTTGAAGCTATATCATTGTTCATTAGTGTTATTTCCTCGTGCTGCGCATCTATCCTACTGCCCCGTCGTATGTTTTGTCAAGGATGAGGCTTGACAAGATCGGGCTATCTGATATAACATCAATGAAGATTGTTTCATATTATATCAGGGAGTATTGATGAGTATACGAATTGGTGTCAACGGCTTTGGGCGGATCGGACGACTGGCCTTGCGGGCGGCCTGGGGCTGGCCCGAAATCACCTTCGCCCATGTCAACGAGACGGGCGGCAATGCGGCGACGGCGGCTCACCTCTTGTACTTCGACTCGATTCATGGTCGCTGGGGCCACGAGACCCGTGGCGAAGGCGAGCAACTCTTTGTTGGTGAGACACCGATCCGCTACAGCAGCATCAAAGACCCCAGCGCGGTGCCCTGGGACGAGGCGGGTGTGGAGATCGTGTTGGAGGCGACGGGGAAGTTCCGCACCCGTGAGCAACTCGACGCCTACTTCAAGGCCGGGGTAAAAAAGGTCATCGTGGCCGCACCGGTCAAAGGTGACGCGCTGAATGTGGTGATGGGTGTAAACGACAGCTTGTACCGGCCTGATGAACATCACCTGCTCACCGCCGCATCCTGCACCACCAACTGTCTGGCCCCGGTGGTCAAGGTGATCCACGAAGGTATCGGCATCCGCCACGGGATGATCACGACCATCCACGACATGACCAACACCCAATCAATCCACGACACGCCGCACAAGGATCTGCGTCGGGCGCGGGCATCCTCGCTCTCGCTGATTCCCACCAGTACCGGATCGGCTACCGCCATCGGCATGATCTTCCCCGAACTCCAGGGTAAGCTCGACGGCATCGCGGTGCGCGTGCCGCTGTTGAATGCCAGCCTGACCGACTGCGTTTTCGAGGTAAACCGACCGACAACAGTTGTAGAGGTAAACGCCCTGCTCCGAGCGGCAGCCGACAGCCATCTGAACGGCATCCTGGGCTACGAGGAGCGTCCGCTGGTTTCGGTAGATTTCCGCGACGACCCGCGCTCGGCAATTGTGGACGCGCCCTCGACGATGGTGACCAACGGCACGCAGGTGAAGATCCTGGCCTGGTACGATAACGAGTGGGGCTACGCGAACCGCTATGTGGAACTGGCGCGTAAAGTGGCGCTCGCGTTATGAGTACCAGCAACCTACGCAACTACGTCCTGGTGACACTGGCCTACTGGGCCGATACGCTCACCGACGGAGCGATCCGCATGCTGGTGCTGTTCTATTTCTACCAGCTCGGCTATAGCGCCTTCCAGGTTGCCTCGCTCTTCCTCTTCTACGAGATTTTCGGGGTGATCACGAACCTGTTTGGCGGCTACCTGGGTGCACGTTTTGGGCTGAAGGCCACGCTGTTTATGGGGCTAGGGACTCAGATCATCGCCCTGAGCCTGCTGGCCTTCGCCCCACCATCGCTGCTGGTGGTGCCTTATGTGATGCTGGCCCAGGCGCTTTCGGGCATCGCCAAAGATTTGACCAAAATGTCGTCAAAGAGCGCGGTGAAGCTGGTAGCTGGCGAAAGTCAGGGCCAGCTCTACCGCTGGGTGAGCATCCTGACTGGATCGAAGAATGCGATCAAGGGGGTTGGCTTTTTTGTAGGTGCGCTGCTGCTCACCCTGGTGGGATTCCAGCCGGCCTTGCGTATCCTGGGCGGGCTGGTTCTGACCGTCATCATCCTCGCCATCGTGCTGATTCGGGGCGATCTGGGAATAGCAAACAAAAAAGCGAAATTCCGCCAGATCTTCTCGCAGAATCGGGCAGTGAACATGCTCGCGGCGGCGCGAATCTTCCTCTTCGGCGCACGCGATGTCTGGTTTGTGATCGGGCTGCCGGTCTTTTTTGTGAGCGTGTTAGGCTGGAACTTCTGGATGGCCGGTGGATTTATGGCCGCATGGACGATCGGCTACGGGGCGGTGCAGGCGTCTACACCGGGACTGATCCGGCGGCGGGTTGAGGGGCAAGGCGAACCGGACGGACGCACGGCAACGGCATTGGCCTTCGGGTTGGCCGCCTTCCCCGCAGGAATCGCCCTGGCCCTGAGTGCCGGACTGACCCCGGCGCTGGTGGTGGTCGCCGGGTTGCTGGCCTTCGGCGCGGTCTTCGCCCTGAACTCGGCGGTTCACTCGTACCTTATCCTGGCCTACACCGATGGCGACAAGGTGGCGATGAACGTGGGATTCTACTACATGGCAAATGCGCTAGGCCGACTGGCGGGCACCATACTTTCGGGATTGCTCTACCAACTCGGACTACAGGCAGGGCCAAATGGCGGACTGATCACCTGCCTGTGGGCATCAGCGGCGTTTGTACTTGTGGCCGGTGCCCTCTCGCGGCTGCTGCCGACCAACACCGCTCCGCGCACTCGGACAATTGCGCTCACGGACATGGGCGAGTAGGGAGGGCGGGAGGCAGGGGGCAGGAGGCGGGCCACGATGCCTCCTGTTGCTGCAAATCAGCAATCTAAAATCCGCAATCTGAAACCTTGTCAACACTCCTATCCTGGCGGCAGCACCAGACATGCCTCGGGCGCGAAATGGAGTTCGATCTGCTCGCCAAGCTGCGGCAGCACCAAGCCGGTGGTGTTGAAGAGGTCGAAGCTCAGCGCGTGGCCCGCGACGTGGGTACGTACACGCACGGTTGGGCCGAGAAAACTCAGTTCCTCCGCGACGGCGCTCAGCCGGTTGGCGTCTGGGCCGTAGGCTCCGTTGAGCGAGAAGATCTCGGGCCGTAGGGCCAGGGTGACCTGGCTGCCGGTCGCATCGGTCAGCGCCCGCCCGACCCGCACTACCTGTCCGCCCACCTCCAGATGCCCGGCATCACGATTGACGACTCGGGCCGGTAGTACGTTGAGTGTGCCGATGAACGAGGCCACAAAGGCGGTCTGCGGCGTATTGTAGATCGCGCTGGGTGTGCCAATTTGCTCGACCCGACCGTTGTTCATCACCACTACCCGGTCGGAGAGCGCCAGAGCTTCTTCCTGGTCGTGGGTGACGTAGATCGTCGTTATGCCAAGCTGACGCTGGATGGCCCGGATTTCGTGGCGCAGCACGATGCGGATTTTGGCGTCCAGGGCCGAGAGCGGCTCGTCGAGTAGCAGCACCCGTGGGCGGATGGCGAGGGCACGGGCCAGAGCCACGCGCTGTTGTTGGCCCCCCGAAAGTTGGGCCGGGTAGCGCTGGGCGAAGTCTGCCAGATGGATGATTCCCAGCAGTTCAGCGACCCGCTCGCGGATTTCACTCGCCGGTCGCCCGGCCACACGCAGCCCGAAGCCGATATTGTCGGCTACGCTCATGTTCGGAAAGAGTGCGTAGCTCTGGAAGACCATGCCGATGTTGCGCTGACTTGTGGGCGTGCGCGTCATATCGGCACCATCAATGGTGAGTGTGCCGGAGGTCGGCGTCTCAAAGCCAGCAATCATCCGTAGAGTTGTGGTCTTGCCGCAGCCGCTGGGGCCGAGGAAGGAAATAAACTCACCCCGCTCGACCGCGAGGTTGACCTGCTCCACGGCGACTCCGCCTGGGTAGCGCTTGTGGAGGTTAACGATCTCAAGAAACGGCATGAGAATGACCTATCGGCTATTTCGGGTTAGCGCGGCCCACCGGGCTGATTCTGGCCCACACCACGGCTCAACCACTGGAGCAGCCCGATTGATGCCCAGGTGAGTGCGAAGCTAACCACCGCTAGCGCCGAGGGTTCGTAGACTTTGCTGCTGCTGAGCAGGTTGATGTACGGGCCGAAGGCTGGCTGGGCGAGGAGTGCGGCGATGGTGAATTCGCCCATGACGATGGCGAAGGTGACGAACGCCCCGCTAAGCAGCGCAACAAAGACGTTTGGAAAGATCACTCGAAAGAGGATCGTGGGCCAGCGTGCGCCCAGACTCTGCGCCGCCTCGGTGAGTGCGCGCACGTTGATCGCCCGCAACCCGGTATCAACTGCCCGATACATGTACGGGAACGACAATACCACGTAGGCCGCGATCAGCAGCAGGTGCAGCCCCCCGTGGCTGTTGGTGAGCGGTGTACGGTTGTAGCTGCGGGATAGCCCAAAGACCAGCACCACGGCGGGAACCACGAAGGGCAGCAGAGTCAGAAACTCGATCAGCGGGCGCAGTTCGGGCAGCCGCAGATGCACCCAATAGGTCGTAGGTACGATCAGCAGCGCACTGATTACAATGGTCGCCAGGGCGGTCTGGAATGAAAAGGCGAAACTGGAGGCAAAGCCGCTGTCGCGGAAGACACTGGCGTAGGCGGTCAGACCAATCTCACCCTTCTTCGCCAACAGCGAGAATTGGAACGTCGCCAGCAGGGGGAGCGCGAAGTAAAGGCTACCTAGAATCAGCCAGAGCCACGACCAATAGGATGCACGGCGCATCGTTCTCCCTCAGCGCTGGAGCCAGCGCTCGGCGAGCCGCTGGAGCCACGTATACAGCGTGATCGTCAGGGCCATAATCACGATCATGCCCAGGGCGAGGGCGTTGCCCAGGCCAGGGTTCGAGAAGGCGTCGCTACTAAGCTGAGCACCAATCAGGATGGTGACGACGCTGGCCTGGCTGCCCCCGCCGGTGAGGGCAAATGCGGTGGCGTGGGCACCAAAGGCGTTGCCGAACAGCAGCACCATTGTGCCGAGCAGGGAGGGCAGCAGGATCGGCAATCCGACTCGACGCCAATACTGCCAGGGCGAGGCTCCCAGACTCTCGGCGGCCTCGCGCCACTCGCGGCGCAGCCCGTCGAGGGCCGGGGCCATGATCAGCACCATCAGCGGAATTTGAAAGTAGATATAGGTTAGGGCCAGCCCCCAAAAGCTGTAGAGGCTGAAGGTGGGATAGATGCTGATACCGACATAACGCAGCCCCTGCGTGACCAGCCCGAGTTGGCCGAGTGTGGCGATAAAGGCGAAGGCGAGCGGGATTCCTGCGAAGTTTGAGGCTACCCCGGCGAAGCTCAGCACGGCGGCGCGTATCCAGCGCGGCATCCCGGCGGAAGTTACGGCATAGGCCAACAGAAAGCCCGCCAGCCCGCCGAGCAGTGCGGTGACGGCGCTCAGTTCAATGGTGTAAAGGTACGAAGTGACAATGAAGGGCTGCCCGAGGTCGCGCACGTTCTGGAGCGTGGGCTGGCCCCGACCATCAAGAAAGCTGAGTACGACGATTTCGGCTGCAGGCCAGATCAAAAATGCGCCGATGAAGGCGAAGAAGGGCAGTACGCCCAGCCACGCCCACGACGGGCGCCACGCAACGGGTGCCAGACCAGAAGCCTGGCGCACGTTGCGATCCGTCGGTGCCGTCTGGGCCATTTCTACTTCACCGTCACGCCGACAACCGTCGGCCAGCCAGCCTTGATCTGATCCGTTGCGGTGGTGATCTGGGCGCTGGTCGGGAAAGCCACCGGCGCGTCCGTCTTGGGCAGCTTCGCCAGCAGCTCGGCGGGTACCTTGCCGGCCTTCTTCAGCGCCTCCAGACGGGCAGGCGATGCGTAACCCTTCAGCCAGATCAACTGGCCCTCGTCGGAGTAGAGAAACTCGATCCAGAGCCGGGCCGCATTCGGGCGCGGGGAATAGGCGCTAATCGCCTGCACGTAAACCCCGGCGAGCGAGCCGCTCTTGGGGATGACCACGGCAATCTCGGGGTTGCCCGCCGTCGTGTCGCGGTTCGCCAGGGCGTTGTAATCCCAACGCAACGTGATCGGCGTCTCACCCTTGGCGACCGTTGCGGGCTTGGAGATCACCGGCAGCAGGTTGCCGCTGTCATTCAGCTTTTTGAAGAACTCCAGACCGGGCGCGACATTGTCGAGCGAGCCGCCGTTGCCTAGCGCCGCAGCCCAAACAGCGTTGATTGCCTGACTCGAACCGGTTGGGTCGCCGGCGAGAGCGATCTGGCCCTTGTACTCCGGCTTGAGCAGGTCGGCCCAGTCCTGGGGCACGTTCTTGACCACCTGGGTGTTGACCTCGAAGGCCATCACACCGTAGTAGTCGGCGTACCAGAAACCATCGGCGTCCTTGATCGAGGGCTGGATGTCGTCCCAGCCAGCAACTTTATAGGGCTGGAGCAAGCCCTCGGCCTTGGCCTTCTCGCCCCACGGAAAGCCGACATCAATCACATCGGGTGCCTGCGGGCCAGGGGTGCCAGCATTGGCCCGAATGGCCTGCACTTCATCGGACGAGCTACCGTCAGGATTGAGGTCGTTGTGCTTCAGGAAGGGATATTTGGCCAGGAACGCCTGCTTCATTTCCTTATAGTTCGCCCAGGTGTCCGGAATGGCAATGGTCGAAATCTCGGCCTCGGCCTTGGCTGCCTCGATCAGTTTCTCGATTCCGCCGGCGGCGGCAGCGCTGATTGGGCCGGGCGCGGGTGCGGGGGGCAGAGCCTGGGCCACAGCCGTTGTGGCGGCTGTCGCAGTTGTCGGAACGACCTTCGTGGCCGCTGCCGTTGGCGCTGTGCTGGTCGGGGTGGTGCCGCATGCGGTAAGCATCGCGCCGGCTCCAAACATGGCACTCAGGCGAAGAAAGTCACGGCGCGATAGCGACGAATCCGGGGTGGTCGTCTCACGATCAGGGTGGCTCACGATCAACTCCTTATAACGGGCATCAGGCACAGGCGCATAACAATACGATCCGACGACAGGCGAGGGCCGCCGCGTCAACACTGAGCAGCACGGCTCTAGGTAGCTTGTTTCGACATGGTGGCAACGAACTCTACCACGCGCATATAAACAGGCGTTGATGGATGTGTTAAGCGCTGATTAAGCTGGTATGATGGGCATCACTGAACATCGTTATGGAGCAACCCGTGCCACCATCGCTTAACCTGGGCTTAACACGTCGATCACGATTCGTTCACGGGCGCATGTTAGAGTGCGCTATGCCCACCATCCTACTTATTGAAGATGAATTCACCTTTGCCGAGGCGCTGCGCTACAACCTTGAGCGTGAGGGCTACCTCGTACTCCACGCCAGCGACGGCATCCACGGTCTTGATCTGGCTCGCCGTGAGCTGCCCAACCTGATTGTGCTCGACATTATGCTGCCGCGCCTCGATGGTTTCTCGATCTGCCGCATCCTCCGCCAGGAGAGCGATGTCCCGATCATGATGCTCACCGCCCGTCAGGATGAGGTTGATCGCATCGCGGGCCTGGAGTTGGGCGCGGATGACTATATCGGCAAGCCCTTCAGCCTCGGCGAGTTCCTGGCCCGCGTGCGCGCCATCCTGCGCCGCAGCGAGCGCCAGCCGCGCCATACTGGCCGTGAGCTGCTGGAGGCCGGCGTGATTAAGGTTGATCCGAGCAGCCGACGGGCGTGGCGCGACAGCGATGAGCTGACCCTGCCCCAGAAGGAGTTCGACCTGCTCACCTGCCTGATCCGCCATCACGGCATTGTGCTCTCGCGTGACCTGCTACTCGATCATGTCTGGGGCAGCGACTTTGTTGGCGACAGCCGCACCGTGGATGTCCACATCCGCTGGCTGCGCGAGAAGATCGAGTATGACCCGGCCCGGCCTCGCTACATCCAGACAGTGCGCGGCATTGGCTACCGTTTTGAAGCACCCGCTGATGCGTGACCGAATCGCGCACGATGCACCACAAGATCACGGATCGCCTCACATGACCGTTCTTGACCTTGTGCTCTCCCTCGCCCTCCTCATCAGCCTGGGGTTCTGTGCGTGGCTCCGGGCCAGACGTCACCCGTCTTCCCCTGTGCCACCGCCCCCGCCAGCTCCCGATCCGCTTGCGGCGCTCCGGCAGCCAGCCTTTCTCGCCGTTGCCGACGGCATTGACACCGGCGTCATCGTGGTGGATTCCACTCGCCACATCCAGTTCCTCAATGAACCGGCTGAAGCGATGCTCGGGATTGGTCAACTCCTGCGGAGCCAGAGCCTGATCGCGATGATCCGCGATCATCAGGCCGATGCGATTGTCGCTCAGGCGCTACGCGATGGCGAGCCTCGCGAGATCGTGCTGAAGCCGATCCCGAGCGGACGCACCCTGCTCTTGCGCTGTACGCCCCTGAATCCGAATGGCCAGATCAGCGGGGCTATGCTGCTCATCCACGATGTGACCCAGATCAGCATGCTGGAACGTGCGCGCCGCGATTTGGTCGCCAACGTCTCCCACGAGCTACGCACCCCGCTGGCCTCGCTCAAACTCCTGGTGGAGACGGTACAATCGGCACCGCCCCCCGAGGTTGCCCAGCGTATGCTTGACCTGATGGCCCAGGAGATTGATGCCGTCACGCAGTTGGTGGATGAATTGCACGAACTGGCGCAGATCGAATCGGGCCGTGTAGCCCTCAAGCTGACGCCCACCCCGCTCTTACCCGTGGTCGAACGCGCCATTGCGCGTATCCGCCCCCAGGCAGATCGTACGCAGATCACGATCTCAGCCGAGATCCATGATGAACAGTGTCTTGCCCTGATTGATGCTGACCGCATCGGCCAGGTGCTGCTCAATCTGTTGCACAACGCGGTGAAGTTCAACCGGACGGGCGGGGCCGTGGTGGTGCGGGCCACGCTGGTTGCTCCTGTCGCACCAGCGGGAACAACGGCGGACGACCCGTGTGGGGAAGGGGACTGGTTCCACGTCAGTGTGAGTGATACCGGCATGGGAATCCCATCCCAGGATCTGCCACGGATCTTCGAGCGCTTCTATAAGGTTGATCGCGCCCGCACACGCCACGCGGGCGGCACTGGACTGGGACTGGCCATCGCTAAGCATCTGATCGAGGGGCATGGCGGTCGGCTCTGGGCCGAGAGCACCGAAGGCCACGGGAGTACCTTCAGCTTTACGCTGCCCGTAGCATGAGCAGCGGACTGAGGATGATATCAGCGGGCGTTTCGGTTAGAACGCCGCACGTACCGCCAAGAGGTGTCCCCGGTAGGACGTCCCTCCTGGCGTGCGGCAGCGTGGCATGGCAAAAACGAGATCGGGCGGCCCTACGAGTTGAGGTCAACAATCGTGCCAACGGCCATAAAGATCACTGACTCAGCCAGATTCGTGGCGCGATCCGCCGCCCGCTCTAGGTGGTGTGCCACCAGCAATAGCCCGGTGCCCCAGTGTACCGCCGTCGGATTACGCTCAATCTGCTCACGCAACGCCACCTCGGCCTGTGCATACAGCCTATCCGCGATCTCATCAGCGGCGCTGAGCGCGGTTGCGCCCGCCACATCCTGCGCGGCAAATGCCGCGAGGGCGCTATCCAGCATCAGCACGGCTTGCTGGCTCAGCGCCACCAGGCTAGGCGGGAGATCCGCCGGAAGTTGGTCGGCGTCACGCACGACAATGCGGGCAATCCCTCGTGCATAATCCGCGATCCGCTCGATCTCGCTGCTCATCTTCAATGCGGCAATCAACCGACGCAGATCCGTCGCCACGGGCTGCTGCGTCACGATGATCTGGAGTACATGGGACTCCAGGCGCACGGTTGCTTCGTCAATCGGCGCATCGCCCGCAATCACCTGCTGCGCCCAACTAAGGTTACGCTGCTGAAGTGCCGCCACCGCGTGGCCAAGTGCCGTTACAGCCATCTGCCCCAGGGCGATCAAATCAGTACGCACCGATGCTAGTTCACGCTCGAAATGTTCACGCATACCCATCCCTTTCTGTCGAATCCATGATCACTGCACGATAACATAGCAAGATTATGCCAGTGTTAAGCGCACCGATACGACAGCGGAGATCGCTCATGGTTCACCAGAACGCGGGGAAAGCACCCTCCGTTATAGAAATAGCCTGTAAAACCCAGGAGCTTTAGCCCTGGGATATAAGGGCTTCGTCCGTGTGAGCGGTTTTAGCTGTAGCTTCGGCATAGGGCTTCCTCGTGCCGCAAATCGCTTGCAGTAGAACGAATAATCTGATACACTGCCACCATAGACGTAGGCGTTTGTGGCCTTGCGAAAACCAAGCTGGTCACACGCGCTCTGCGGGGAGACATGTCGCGGCGGGACACGCCGAGACACAAAACGCCTGTGGAGACTCGGTAAGTCCAATCGTCACGGTTGGT
>CAIXLU010000157.1 GCA_903920315.1 uncultured Oscillochloris sp. | reverse complement strand
CCGCGCACCGGGCGAGGCATTATAGCGCCCACCGCTGGGCGGGATGACCGTGTAGGTGTCGGATGCATTGATGGCCGTATCGGCGGCAGTCGCGTCGTTGATCACCGTGACGCCGAGGGGCAAGACGACTGGGCCAGGATTGCTGGTGGCGAGAGCCGGTACGTTTAAGGTGAAGGTAAAACCGTTCGTCGCCGCGATGCGATTGTAGAACGTGGTGATCATGGCCCACTCAGACAGGCCGGTGCCGAGGTACTGGAGGGTGGTCTGGCACGCAGTGGGCCAGTCACTGGTAGGCCGAAATTCGCTGGCGCTGTCGGTATAGGGGTCAGACATCGCACTTTCGCAGCCAGTGACGGGCACCAGCAAACTGCCCTGCTTGCCAAGGTAGGTCTCGTCGAGAAAGAGGGCGTAGTGACCGACCTCGTGGGCCAGGGCTTTGGCCCAATCCTCGGCGACATCAGCGCCAGGGTTGCCGATAGCGTTCCACGAAGCACCCATACGGATATACCCCGGCTCGTAGGATGCAGTGCGTGCGCCGCCGGGGGCACCGGGGTAGCTGATGGTGGTGGGTGAGTTGACGATACCGCCTTGGGTGGCGTTGGGCCGGATCTGATTGGAGGCGTAGATGCGCAGATCAACCCCACGAGTGATCACCGTTCCCTTGGCGTCGAAGGTATGATCCCAGTGTTCTTTATTCTGGTAAATGGTGAGAGTTCCCAGGGCCACCTGTCCATTCGTCCAGTCGTAAAGAATCTCAGAACTGCGGCGTAGGCGAGCACGCAGACTGGACATAAAAGTCGTGTCGCTGCGGGCATCCCATTCTAGGCCAACGCTCAGGTTGAGGAGGAGCAACGGGTTGTTGGGCGAGACAGTGAGGGTTTGGGTGCCGCCACCTGCACCTACCGTCAGCGCATCAAGGCCGACGGAATTGGGGGCGGCACTGGTATAGACAAAACTAAGCCGATCAGTGCTGGTCATCGTCTGCACGGCAACCAGTTGGTCTCCGGGTGTGATCGGCTCACGACTGGCGACGTAGCCAGAAGCAAGGCTGGGCAGTGGTGTACGAGTGATCCAGTTCGGCAATGGTGGGCCATCGCGGCTCTGGCCGCTGGGCACGTGGTAGACCAAAGCGGCGGAGACGGGCTTCGCGTTGGTATCAACCACACGGGCGATGGTGCCACGCAGACGGAAGGGAAGGCTGCTGGCCCAGGTCGAGGCTGCGGCAGGGTAGGAACCAGCCCGTCGTTTAGCCTGTGGTTTGACGCTGGCGATAGCCCGCATCCGCAGAACAACATCGTCGGACTGACCGTAAAACCCGCTGGCGCCGGTATCCCAGACAAAGGTATGCGCGACTCCGCTGGGCGAGGTGGTGAGATCACGGGTGATTGTACCTGTTGCCGCGATTGCCGGGAACCAGCGTCCGCCGCCGTCAGGAGAATAGTGTACCTGCACCTCACGCACGAGGTCGCCTTCGGCGTCGGTGAGGGTGAAGGGGACGCTGATTGTGGGCGTACTCAGAATCTTGGCCGAGGCGTAGAAATGGGCCGCTGGCGTACTTCCTGGCAGACCCACACTGATCGCGGGCGGCGTATCAACTGCCTGCTTGGCAAAGCCGTTATGCTGAAGGACGACTTGGCTGGCAACAACATAGTTGCCCAGAACGACATCCAACATCCCATCGCCGTTGAGGTCGCCCAGGGCCGCGCTCGTGGTGGCCTTCCCGCTGTTGGGGATGTTGCTGGATAAAGTGAAACCGCCATAACCATTGTTGATCGCAACTTGGCTGGCAAAACCATCGTTGCCCAAAACCAGATCGAGAGACCCGTCGCCATCCAGATCACCCAATGCCACGCTGTTGGTATTCTGTCCACTGCCGGGAATGTCGCTGGGTGAACCAAATTCCCCCTTTCCATTGTTGAGCGCAACCTGACTCGAATCACCATAGTAATTACCCAGGATAAGATCAAGAAACCCATCATTGTTCAAGTCGCCCAGTGCCACGCTATAGGTATCCCGCCCACTATCGCTGATCTCGCTCAGCGGATTGAATCCGCCTTGGCTATTGTTTAGCGCAATTTGGCTAGGAAAACCGCTGTTGCCAAGAACAAGATCAAGCGCCCCATCGCCATTCAGGTCGCCTATTGCCAGGCTCATGGTCGCATTCCTGCTGCCGATAATATCGCTGGGTGCGGCGAATGTGCCGGTGCCGTCGTTCAGAAAAACTTGGCTGGGGACACTATTGTTGCCAAGGACAAGATCAAGCGACCCATCACCGTTGAGGTCGCCCAGGGCCACATCCGTTGAGATATTCCCGCTGCCGGTGATGTCGCTGGGTGCGGCAAATGTGCCAGTGCCGTTGTTAAGGTTGAGAAAAATCTGGCTGGCAATGCCATAGTTGGCAAGAACAAGATCGATCGCCCCATCACCATTCAGGTCGCCTAGGGCCATCTTTGAGGGAGCCTTCCCACTGCCCGTAATGTCGCTGGGTGTACCCAAACCACCGTGTCCGTCATTCAGCACGATCTGGCTCGCGATGGAGTCGTTGCTCAGGACGAGATCGAGAAACCCGTCACCGTT
>CAIXLU010000156.1 GCA_903920315.1 uncultured Oscillochloris sp. | reverse complement strand
GCTTCGCTCAGCGTGACACGTCTCACAGCGTACCTTTTGTGGTATTGCGTCTTATTCAAAAAGTATTGGCCCTAAGAATCGGTGAGGAGTCTTGATGTTGACCGAAGAGCGCTCGGCGCTAGCCCTACCCGTGCCACTACCGCAGCGATCATCCCGTCGCTGGCGGAGTGAGCCGTTCATCACGGCGGGTACGCTCGGCCTGCTGCTGCTGATCTGGTCGCTGGTGTCACATAGCGGGCTGTTGCCATCCTACTTTGTGCCAACCCCGGAACAGGTCTGGGTGGCCTTCACCGACATTCTGGCCAACGGGTATCGTGGGCACTCGCTCCTTGATCATATCGGAGCGAGCCTGCGCCGCGTGCTGCTGGCCTTCCTTGGCGCAGCGGTGGTCGGCGTGCCGCTCGGCATGGCTATCGGCAGCAGTTCAAAGATCGCGGCAGTCTTCGATCCGCTGATCGAGTTCTACCGGCCCTTGCCGCCCCTGGCCTACTACACCCTGCTGATCATCTGGCTGGGCATTGAGGATAGCTCGAAGATTATGCTGCTCTGGCTGGCGGGCCTGCCGCCGGTGATCATCGCCACCGCCGCCGCCGTCCGCGCCGTGCGCAAAGATTATGTTCACGGTGCCCGCTCGCTTGGCGCAAGCCGTCGCCAGATATTCCAGCACGTCATCTTCCCCGCCTGCCTGCCCGACATCTTCACCGGACTGCGAGTCTCTATCGGGTTCACGTACACCACCCTGGTGGCAGCCGAGATGGTCGCCGGGGTGAATGGAATCGGCTGGATGGTGCTGGACGCCAGCAAATTCCTCCAGAGCGATGTTATTTTTGTGGGCATTTTACTGATGGGCTTCACCGGCCTGCTTCTGGATCGGCTGCTACGCCTGATCGAACATCTGATCGTGCCCTGGCACGGCAAAGGGTGAGGGGTCTGTGTGCAGCGGGCAGGCTCTCGTTGCACCTCTTCCCGTTAGGCGTATTTCAATCCAGCGTGACAGTTCAGCGATCTGACGCAAAGCCGCAAAGCCGCAAAGCCGCAAGGAGCTTGGGGTTGTCGTTTTCAACTGTCACGCAGAGCGGAGCGAGAGTCTTTGCGTCTTTGCGCCTTTGCGTCGAACGTATGAGTATGGTGTGACGCGAAGACGCAAAGAAAACGAAGACAGCGTGACATTTGCGGTAGTGCCTTATCGCGATTTTATCCCGTGTTGCGGTTGTGTTATAGAGGAGTCCCTCATGAGTCACCGACCTTTGTTCCGTGTCCTGCTCTCCGTGATGTTGCTGATTGTGGCACTGAGCGCCTGCGGAGGCGCGCCCCAGGCTGCCAAGCCCACCGACGCCCCCGCCGCCAAGCCCACCGACGCCCCCGCCGCTAAGCCCACCGACGCCCCCGCTACCAAGCCCACCGACGCCCCCGCTACCAAGCCCACAGACGCCCCCGCCGCTAAGCCTACCGATGCCCCCACCGCTGCAGCGACCACCCTCCCCGCCGCCACTCTCGCCGTACCGACGGCGCTGCCTGGAACCTACCCGCAGATCACGATCACCAATAAGCCCGATAAGGTGCGGATTGGCTACCAGGTCATTCCGAACGCCGAGTTGCTGGCCAAGCGCCTGGGTTGGTACGAGCAGGTGCTGGGTGTGCCGATTGAGTGGAAGCAATTCGAGAGCGGGCGCGATGTGAACACCGCCATTGCCGCCGGTGGTATTGACATCGGTTTGGTTGGCAGCAGCCCCGCCTCCAACGCGGTTTCGCAAGGGCTGCCCTATGATGTCATCGCTATTCACGATGTCATTGGCAACGCCGAGGCGCTGGCCGCCCGTGCGCCGATCAAAACTATCGCCGACCTCAAGGGTAAGAAGATCGGCGCTCCCTTTGGCTCAACCACCCACTACTCGCTGCTCCAGATTCTTCAGCTCAACGGCATCAAGCCTGAGGATGTGACTCTGCTCGACCTGAACCCCAGCGACCTGCTGGCCGCCTGGACTCGTGGCGACATTGACGCCGCGTACGTGTGGCAGCCGACGCTCCAGAAGCTCTACGACAACGGCGGCACAAAGCTGATCGGCAGCGATGAAGTGGCCGCGAAGGGTTTTCCTACCTTCGATCTGTCGGTGGCAACCCACGACTTCAGCAGCAAGTATCCCGAGGTGGTCGCAGCGTATGTGCAGACTCTGTCGCGGGCGGTGGAGTTCTATCGCGCCAACCCTGATCAGGCGACGGAGTACATTGCCCAGGAGCTGAACATCACCCCGGCTGAGACGAAGGCTCAGATCGAGGGATTGATCTGGCTGACGGCTGATGAGCAGATCGCCACGACCTACTTTGGCACGACTGACAAGCCCGGCGCGCTGGGTCAGGCGCTCAAGACCACCGCCGATTTCCTGCTGGCCCAGAAGGTTATTCGCTCGACGCCGGAGCTAGCGGCATTCCAGAAAGCGGCCAACCCGCGCTTCTTGCAGCTCGCCGTCGGTAAGTAGGGGTTTCGTCTTCGCCTTCTTTACCACTGCGATGTGTTGCCAGCGAATCTGGCAACACATCGCAGTTATGGTATGCCATGTCACACCTTCCGCTTCTGGCGCTGCGCCAGCTTGAGCTAACCTACCCGAGCCGCAGCGGCACGGTTCACGCCCTGGCGGCGATCAACCTGACGATTGAGGCCGGCGAGTTTGTCTGCATCGTCGGGCCGTCGGGATGCGGCAAGACCAGCCTCCTTCGGATTATTGCGGGCATTCACCATGCTACATCCGGCGAGGCGCTGGTTGAGGGGCAAGCGATCAGCGGGCCAGCCGCAAATCGCGGGGTGGTTTTCCAGCAGCCCGCCCTCTACCCCTGGCTCACGCTGGCGGGAAACATTGGCTTTGGCCCACGTATGCGTGGCGTCAGCGCACAGCAGCGCGGAGAGCGGGTGAATCACCTGCTTCAGCTTGTGGGCCTGCACGAGTTTGGGCAGCGTGCGCCTTATGAACTGTCGGGCGGCATGCAGCAGCGGGCGGCGATTGCCCGCGTGCTGATCAACGAGCCGCAGATCATGCTGATGGACGAACCCTTTGGTGCACTGGATGCGCTCACCCGCGAGCATATGCAGGACGAACTGCTCACCATCTGGCGGGCCACGCAGACGACGATTATCTTGATTACCCACAGTGTTGAGGAGGCGGTCTACCTCGGCACGCGCACGCTGGTGATGTCAGCGCGGCCAGGCCGGGTTGTCGCCGACATCGCCACGCCCTTCTCGCGTGAGACGGGCGTGGGACGGGAGATCAAGGCGCGACCAGATTTCATCGCCACCCGCGAGATTATTTTGCGCCAGATTTGGCAGCAGTGAGAGAGAGGATTGAATGACCACACTCACCACCGACCACGCGACCGGGACGGGCGCACCCGCCGCCACGGACGAGGCCATCAGGCAGGCGCTGCTGAAGCAGGTTGAACTCAAGCTGGCGCTGGGCGTTGAGGGTCTCAGCTTTGCGGTCAGCGATATTAAGCGTCTGCCCATCGGCACCGAGTACGCCGAGCAGATCCACCATCTGTTCGACTACGATAAAGCCCATCACGCCGATCTCGATCTGCCGGGCGGATTCTACCTGCCCAGCGGGCTCTTCGTCGCCTTTCGCTGGGACCCCGACTCGCGCTACCGGCTCACTTTCGAGGACGGACAGCCCGCCGTCACCCGCGATAACGAGCCGCTCACCACGATTGATTTTTGCAAGCGACCCGAGATCCTGAACTTCCGCACCAGCCGGGGCGAGACCTTCGAGCGCATCGCGATCTTCACCCCCGAAGGCGGCATTTTCCTGGTCTACAGCAACGAGTGTTCGCTGAAGGCCACCGGCGAGGACTGCCTCTACTGCAACATTAACGCCACCGCCGGAGCCTACCGCAACGAGAATATTTTCATCAAAACGCCCCAGCAGGTTGGCGAGGTGTATGCCACCGCCTACCACGCGGGGCTTGCCAACCACATCAACGTCACCGGCGGCTTCATCCCCGAGCGCCGCGAGCTAGACTACTACGTGGACGTGGCCGAGGAGATCAAGGAGCGCACCGGCCAAGATCAGTTCACCGGGACAGCGGTAGTCGGCGCGCCGCTGGATCTGTCGTCCCTGGAGAAGTACAAAGAGGCCGGTTACTCCAATATCTCGCTCAATATCGAAATTTGGGACAAGGACATCTTCAAGGCGATCTGCCCTGGTAAGGAGAAGCGCTGCGGCGGCTGGGAGAACTGGGTGCGTGCGCTGGAATACTCGGTCGAGATCTTCGGGCGAGGCAACGTCCGCTCGCTGATCGTGGCCGGTATCGAGCCAAAGCAGTCAATCCTGGAGGGGCTGGAGTACCTCATCTCACGCGGGGTGATCTGCCTGGTTAGCCCCTGGATCCCCAACCCCGGCTCGGCCCTGGAGGGCCACCGCTCGCCCGAGGTTGGCTGGCACTACGATGTGACCCTCAAGAACGCGGCCATCCTGAAAAAGTACGGCTACACAACACAGCAGATCTACAACTGCTACTACACCAGTTCCGCCGTCCACGACGTTTTCCGCATCAACGCCGGCGAGTTCGTGGGCGAATTTCTGCCACAATGGACGTTTCCGCTGGTGAATAAGCCATAAGAGGCGGTCACGCAGAACAAAGCGAGAGTCTTTGCGCCTTTGCGCCTTTGCGACACATCAGACGCAAAGACGCGAAGACGCAAAGAGAACCAAGACAGTGTCGCAGAACAAAGCGAGATCCTTTGCGCCTTTGCGCCTTTGCGTCGAACGCATGCATGATGGTGTGACGCAAAGACGCGAGGACGCAAAGAAAACTGAGACAGTGTCGCAGAACAAAGCAAGATCCTTTGCGCCTTTGCGCCTTTGCGTCACATGCGCGTATGTGACGCAAAGGCGCGAAGACGCAAAGAGTGGGATGTGTCGAGGACATGAAGCGAGGAAGGATCGCCACAATGGCGCAGAAAAAACCACAACATATCGCAATCTACGGCAAAGGAGGGATCGGTAAATCAACCACTACCTCCAACCTCAGCGCGGCTCTGGCCGAGGCCGGCTACCGCGTCATCCAAATTGGCTGCGACCCAAAAAGTGACTCGACTAACACGCTGCGCGGCGGCAACTACCTGCCCACTGTCCTCGATAGTACCCGCAATGGCGAGCGGGTCAAGATCGAAGATATTTCAGTGGTCGGGTTTAAGGGCGTGGTCTGTATTGAGGCAGGCGGGCCGGTTCCTGGCGTTGGCTGCGCCGGACGCGGCATTAACGCGGCGGTGAGCCTGCTGCAAGAGTTACGTCTCTTCGACGAGTACCGTCCCGATATTGTCCTCTACGATGTCCTGGGCGATGTGGTCTGTGGCGGATTCGCCGTTCCCATCCGCGAGGGAATCACCGACAAGGTATACGTGGTCAGTTCCTCGGATTTTATGGCGATCTACGCGGCCAACAACCTGTTCCGGGCAATCAGCAAGTACGCGCCGTCTGGCGGTGCCTTGCTGGCGGGCATCATCGCTAACGGGCTGATTAACCCCTACGCCAGTTCACTGGTAGACGATTTTGCCCAGCGCACGAGCACCCGCACGGTCGAGTACATCCCGCGCTCGCCGGTGGTGGCGCAAAGTGAGCTGTATGGCCAAACCGTCATCGAGGCCAGCCCAACCTCGGCCCACGCCGAGATCTACCGCCGATTGGCGCGGGCCATTGCCGAAGGCCACCCGCTAACCATCCCCACTCCACTCAGCGTGGTCGAGCTAAAAGATTGGGCACGGGCCTGGGGCGACCGCATTCTCCAGCAGGAAACCGGCGTTGTCGCGGTTCAGGAAGCTATATGAGCGAGTACCGACGCAAGGCTCCGTCCACCAGCGAGCGACGGCTGAATGCAATCAGCGCGGGCTACGATCTGCCGGAGGCGCTGCTGCGCGAGTACGGCGAACACGAAGAATTCCGGCAGCGGGTACGCACCTTCGCGCAGGACACGACGAACGACCTGATCTACGCTATGCGGCTGATCAGCGGCATGGCGGGCGCGGCAACGGTCGTCCACGGCCCGCGTGGCTGCGCGATGGCCCTGCTGGATCGCGCCAACCTCAGCGTACCCGGCGCACAGTGGGCCGTCACCAACCTTAATGAGCGCGACACGATTATGGGCAGCGAGCGGGTGCTGCGCGAGTCCATCCTGTCGCTTGACCGGCGCTATCGGCCAGAGCTGATTTTTATCGTCACCACCCCGGTGGTCGCGATCAACAACGACGATGTGCTGACGGTGGTTGGTGAAATTCAGGACGAGATTGGCGCACGGCTGGTGCCGGTTTTCAGCGACGGATTCAACTCGCGGGTCGGTCGCTCTGGCTACGATTTAGTACTGCACGCGCTATTTCGCGATCTGATCATCCGGGCGCGGCCCACGTCCACCGACGAACCATTCGCCAACCTGATCACCATCAGCGAGCATCGGCATGATCGCGAGGAACTTGGACGATTGCTGGCGGCGCTGGGCATCCGGGTCAATCCGATCCCCAACACGGCCAACCGGCTCGGGCTGGAGCAGGCCGCGCAGGCCCGCTGGTCAATCGGCGTAAACCCCGACGAGAGCGAGTATCTGGGCGTAGCACTGGAACAACAGAATGGAGTCCCCTTCGTTCAACCCGATCTGCCGCTTGGCATAGCGGGGACATCGCGCTGGCTGGCTGCAGTCGGCCAGGCAATCGGGAGCGAAACCGCTGCGGTTGCGCAGATCCAGGCGCAGGAATCCGCCGCGCTACAATCTACCCCGATCAGCGGCGCACGGGTCACGGTCAGCTTACCGACGGCCTACGCCTTCGGTATTCTCGATCTGCTGCGTGATCTCGGAGCCGAGGCCGTGGGTATCAGTGTTCCCTCGCTTGACCGACGGCACATCGGGAAGCTGGAGCAGGTGCGGGATTCTCACCCAGGGCTGGCGGTTCATGTGGGCGAAGGGCAGATTTTTGAAGAGGCCAACATCCTGAAGCGGCTGGCCCCCGATCTGCATCTCTGCTGGGACGAACACGCCGCCGTCGCGCTCAGACTAGGCATCCCTGCCGTGGCCCTGCGCGAGATCGGGGTGCTGGGCTATAGCGGGGCCAAGCGGCTCGCCACGCATGCGGCGCGGGCGCTCCGGTACCCCGCTTTCGCCGCCAACCTGGGCGAACATGCCCGCTCACCCTACGCAGACTCGTGGTACAAAAAAAAGCCGAATTGGTATATCAAGCACGAGGTCAAGTGACACAACAGATTATCAATGCCCGCAACGGGTGTCTGCTCCAGGGCGTGCTGAACGCAACCAAGGCTGTGGGCGGATTCGTGCCGATCATCCACTCAAACCCAGGCTGCGGCTTTCAGGGCTACCTGGGCGGCAGCCTGCTCGATGGCCCGTTTGGGGACGAGGGTGATATCCCCGCAACAAACGTCTCGGAGAAGCACGTCGTCTTTGGCGGCACCTCGCGGCTGCGCGAGCAGATCAAAAACACCGTGAAGGTGCAGCAGGGCGACCTCTACATCGTGATTTCCGGCTGCGCAACCGAACTGGTGGGCGACGATGTCCCTGCGATGGTACGCGAGGCCCACGACCAGGGCGTGCCAATCATCGCGATCAGCGCCCCCGGCTTCAAGGGCGACATCTATCACGCCTACGCGCTCTTCTTCCAGGCGATACTCGCATATCTGGCGGAGGATGCCCGCCCTGTGGCAACAGGGAGATCAGGACTGGTGAACATCCTGGGCCTGCTACCTGGGCCAAGCGATTTTTGGGAGACAGACCTGGGTGAAGTGGTGGGTCTGCTAGAAACGATTGGCATCCCTGTCAACCCGCTCTTTGGTTGGGGCAGCGGACTCACCACCTGGCAGCAGATCCCCGCCGCCGCCCTCAATCTCGTCCTCTCACCCTGGGGTATCCCCCTGGCCAAAGATCTCGAGTCACGCTTCGGCACGCCCTACCTCACCTTTCCAGGGCTGCCAGTCGGCCCGGAACAGAGCTTCCACATGCTGGAGCGGCTGGGTGAGGCGCTCGGGATTGCGCCAGACCGGATCAGCGAACTGCGCAGGCGGGCCGAGCAGCAGATGCACGGCTACCTGCGTAAGATGGGCAGATTCTATGTCACATATCACCTCCAAAAAACCTTCGCCATCGTTGGCGAATCGGCGCTGGTGCCGGGGATCGTGCAGTTTCTCCAGCGCTCGTTTGGCTGGGTTGTGGTCGCAGTGCTGATCACCGACAACCCGCCGCAGGAATACCGCACGGCCATCGCCGACACTCTCGCCGGAGGGCCAGAAGCTACTGCGATCACGGTACTCTTCAGCGAAGATGGTGCCGTGATTGAGGACACGCTGCGGGAACACCAACCCGAGATCATCCTTGGCAGCGCCCTAGAAGCTGGCCTCGCCCGCGAGTTGGGGGTGCCGCTGCTTGAGATCGCTCACCCCATCCGCCAGAGTGTGATTCTCCAAAAAAGCTACTGCGGACTACGCGGGGCAGTTGCCTTGCTCGAAGATCTAAGTCGAGAGATTCTTCAGTGACGCGCCCTACGATTTCACATATCGAGGATCACATGATGTCCTATCGAGTCAGCCACACCATCGAGAAGGGGATCGAGCGGATTGTCTACACGCCGGAGAACCGCCGCTTTCAGACGCCGATTGTGATGCAGCACGGCATGTGGCACGGGGCCTGGTGCTGGCAGGCGTGGCAAGCCCTGCTGGCCGAGTGGGGCTGGGAGAGCCACGCCCACAGCCTGCCCGGTCACGGTCGCTCGCCAGAGCAGCGGCCCATCCGCTGGTGTACGCTCCAGTACTATTACGAGTTTCTCAACGACGAGATCCGACGTATGGAGCGCCCGCCGGTGCTGATGGGCCACAGCATGGGCGGTGCCCTGACCCAGTGGTTCCTCAAGTACGGCCCGACCCTGCCCGCCGCCGTGCTCGTGGCCCCCTGGACTTCGCATAACATGCAGACCCCCGCGAGCCTTGAGACCATCTGGAAACTCGACCCGCTCGGCATGAGCCTGGCCTTTATCACTCTGTCGTCCAACCCGCTGGTGCGCAACCCCACGCGCGCGGCGGCATGCTTCATCACCAAGGGCGCGATCATGTCGCCCCACGAACTGCACGCCCGGCTCGGCCCTGAGTCCGTCCTGGTGCTGTTTCAGTACCAGCCGCCTTGGTGGCGTCCGGCCAGGGCGGAGGACGTACAGACGCCGCTGCTCTGGCTGGCAGGCGCAAACGACGCAGTCATCCCCGAGCGAATGGAGCGGCCCTCAGCCGCCTACTACGGTGCAGACTACGTGGTCGTCCCCGAGGCTGGCCACGATCTGATGCTGGAGAAGAGCTACGCCAAAACGGTGCAGACCATTCATAGCTGGCTGGCGGATCGCGTGTAATAGCAGGAGTCACGCGCCCGGCCCGTAAACGGGCGGTCTACGGTGACGAAGGCCACCTGCGCAGCCTCAGGCATGCCGCGCAGGCGGCCTTCGTGACGAAGAGCCGAGGGCTTTAGCCCCACTACTTTTCGAATAGGGCCATGCCGCGCCGACCACGAATGGGACGCGAATAGACGAATAGCCCGGTGCAGAGCCTTATTCGCGTATTCGTGACCTCTTCGTGGTCGGCATCTGACGGCTTATCTGAAAAGTAGTGGCTTTAGCCCCACGGTGATGCGGTGCTAGGACTTTGCGCATGCCCTGCTATGATCAATCCCAAAGGACAAGGGACGACCAGCGGATATGCTACGCTTATCCTTCGCCATCCCAAGCTACGACAAGTCCCGACCTATCCATCTCTGATGCCAAACCAAACTCCCGTTCTGCGACACCTCATGACAACCCCCGCCCGCCTGCTGCATACAGATATGCATCTGATCCAGCCAAATTCGTTCCCCTCATCGCCCGCCTCATCTCAGGATGCGGGCAATGAGCAACCAGATCTCCCTCGCTCCCCAGCATGCACAGCAGCTCGCCGCCTCGGCGATTGACTCAGCGATCATTGCTGCGCGTGGCTATATCAGCATTCCCCCTGGCAGCGTGTACGACTGGCGTCAGATAACCGCGCCCCATCATCTCCACAGCGATACGCTACTCAAGCGGATTCTGCATCAGGGCGCACTTGCCTACCCGCTCTATCGCCTCGGCCAGCCCGAAGCCTTTACCTGGGTGCTACGCCCTGATTTGCCCCGCATCAATGGCGATGGGAAGCCGGTTAAGTACGAATATCCCACGGGCGTGGAAAACATCTTCGACCTCCTACCGGACTATGCTGCGGCCCTGGCCGATCCGTCTGTCCCCATCTGGCTCACTGAGGGCTGTAAGAAGGCCGACGCGCTGGCGACAGCCTACGGGTCTACGATTGTGCCGATCAACCTCAACGGCGTCTATGGCTGGCGTTCCACCAACGCACATGGCGGCAAAACCGCCGTGGTCGATATGGAATTGATCGCATGGGAGGGACGGCGGGTGGTGATTGCGCCCGACGGCGATGCCCGCTTTAACAAGGGGGTACAAGGTGCGGTGCAGCGCCTTGGCCGACTGCTGCTTGCCCGCTACGGAGTTGCTGAAGTATCCGTCCTCTATCTGCCGCAGCAGGCGAGCGACTCGAAGATCGGCGTGGATGATTATCTGGGTCAGGGCCATACGATCACGGATCTTGAAGCGAACCTCACCAGCTTAGGTGCCGTGGCCGCTTCGGCCTGCGTGCCGCTGCTCGCGCATCCTGACACGGGCGAGAAGCTCTACCTGCCCCCCGGCTATGACGTGAAGGCTCAGACGATCATCCGGCGCGATGCGCGTGGCAATGAGTTGCCTATCTATGACAAGGTTCGCAGATACTTTACAGTTCAGGCCAGAATGTGGCATCCTGATGCGCTCGACCTGAAACCTGAGACCTCGCACCTGAAACCTTGTCTATAGCGGAAATATCTACGTGCGGGCTCTCGGGGTTGACATGGTGAGCGGTGAACAGACGGCCACCATCCGCTGGAATGGTCGCGGCGACACGCACGGTGAGCGTACCGTCCCCAACGCCGCGCTCAGTGACTCGAAAACGGTTTAGTGCCCTCGTGGGCGGCGCTGGGGCTGCCATACATCCGCGCAACATCAAGGATGTCCAAGCACTCTTGGTTGAGTTCATCCAGGCCAACCCCGAGGCTTTGCCGCGCCAGCAGCACGCGGATCGTCTCGGCCTGATTGATAGCGGCCTCGTGCTGCCAGCGGGTTCGATTGGCTTCAAAACACCAGTCTGCTACAGTGGCCACCCGACCATCCAGGTTGGTCAGTGTGCCGACCTTTACCCACAGGCGATCCGTACCGCGATCCATGACTGGCCCGACGCGTGGACTTTCTGGCTCGGTCTGGGCCTCAGCTTGTCTGCACCCGCACTGGCGCGGATGCGTCCGCGCCGCTACCCGGTGCTGTACCTCTCTGGTGGCAGTGGTAGCGGCAAAACGACGGCACTCCAGTTCGCGGTCGGGTGCTGGGGTGCGCCGACCCGTCAGCCGTTCCGCATGGAGGCTGGGCGCACCACGCCCGCTGGCATCTTCCAGGGTCTTGAGCATCTCGGGGGGCTGCCCCTGCTGATTGATGAGGCCCACACCGCACCGGAACCCAAGCGGATCGAGCAGGCCGCTTACGCCTTCGCCAATGGCCAGCGCTACACCGTTGGCGGGGTTGATGGGAAGACGCGGGGTGGAAGCGAACTGGGCGGTGCGCTGCTGCTGGCCGGGGAGGCCATTCCCAACTTTAAGCATGCGGGTTCCCGGCTGCGCGTCCTGTGGGCTGACGCCAACGCTTCCCCGCCCCTGGGTGCCCCGCCGGGATCATCCGAAGGCCGGATGCGCGCCGAGTTACTGGAACACGCATGGGAGGGTGGTTCTGGGCTGTTCGGCCTCGCCGTCGCTGAGGCGATCTGGGCGGATTGGGCCTCCTTCGTCGCCGAGGTGCGCGTCTTGGAGGAAGACCCGGCCCTCGTTCCGCTCGCAGCGTGGCGTACCCCGCTCGCCGCTGCAGCGGCTGCAATCAACGTCGCCTGCCGCGTGGCGCAGGTTGCCGCTGCGCCCGCCGCCTTCGCCCACATCCTCGATGGATGGGCCGATTTGCTCACCAGTGGTCACGATGAGACCGACCCGGCCACCGATGCGTGGGAGAGTCTGATTACCATGCTTGCGCAAGGTCGTCGCTGCGATGATGGCAACCATGATCCCGTCACCGGACACACCCCAACAGAGTGGGAGTGGATCGAGAGCGACCACGGCGGGATGATCGCTTGCCTCAAGGTGGGGGATGGCTTCTGGCGCGTTTTGCCCTCGGCACCGCAGTTCAAAGATCGGGTGGGCGCGGCTGCCGTGCAGCTGTATGGGCAGACATGGCTGCGCCGTGGTTGGGTGCAGGCTGGGCACGACGGGAAAGCCACCGAACCACTGCGCACCTACCGGGGTGAACTGCTGCGCGTGCTGAAGGTGCCGATAGATGCCCTCTCCCGATGGCAGAACGTTACACCCTGAGGGTGTAACACAAAAAGGGTGTAACGTAAGGGTGTAACGTGGATTTACCGCGTCCTGTTGCGCAACGTTACACGTTACACCCTATTTTATGTATTTCTCTATAGGGATGAGTGGATACAATTCACGTGCTGCGTTGCGCATGAGCGAAATAGGTAGTCTAGGGTGTAACAGGTGTAACATAGGTGTATATTCCTCATTCCAACGCTATAAAATCACGTTACACCCTATGTTACACCCTTTGTAAATGTTACACCCTGAGGGTGTAACATTTCGCCGCGTACAGGAAGTGGGTTGTCAAAATGTTTCACTATTGCAACAATCGTGTGCTATACTGTCTGCGCAGGCAAGCGCGGGGGAAACCTATATGCGCTTGCCTGCGCGTATTTCTACCCCCCCCGCGCCTGCACACAATGGAACAGCTTGACCCCATACTTCTGACGTTACTCATCACCGCAATTGGCACACTCACGGCGTGGGTTGAGCGGGTACGGCGCGATCTCACCACGAACACATCCCTGACGAGGGAGGCCAAAGATGCGAGCAACGGGCGGCTGAGTGAGGTCATTGACCGTTTGGCTGCCGAACGGGATCGCACGATGGGCCTACGCTTCCTCGTGAGAGAGCGAGATGATCGCCTCGCCTACCTCATCTCCCGTATGCCCGAGGCCGAGTCGATCATGCAGGAGTATCACGACCGCCGGGATGCTCGGCTCACCGCAGCCGACGAACGAGAGGCTGAGCGGCACGTGATGATGGAGGATCAAGGTTCGATGCGGGATTCCCGCACGCGATAGAAGGAGTTCTTATGCCTAGTCTGGATGACCTCTCGACCACCCACCCTGTAGCACAGGATTCACCACTCGACCGGCTACGGGAGTCATTCGTGACCGACTTCGGCGACATCACCGGGTCGTTTGTGCAGAACGGCTCATCGAGCGAGTTTCATGCGATCTACGTCGGTACCATGGTGATTATCCGCATCCACGAATCGCCGCGTGGGGTTGCCGAGTACACGATTAACGGAAACAAATGGTACCCACCTGGAGATATGCCCACCCGGACGCTGGAAGAGCGCCAGGCTCTGCTGATTGACGCGGTGCGTCGCTACGTGCAGTGAGTGATTTAGAGATGATTACAAAGATCATATCCGCACGATACTGTGCATATATGCTGTAAATCGTCTCAAAATACTCGCTCAGAATCTTTGTAATCATCTCTAAATCACATCACTAAGGAGGATCTATGGCGCTCAATCTCGACTCCTGCACCCAGATCATGTACAGCTTTCGTGACCGTGAGGATACGATAGGAAGGATGCAGATTCACGCCCCGGCAATCGGCGTGGGACTGCCCCCGCTCACCTTCGATAGCATTGAGCAAGAGGCTGTTGGCACCTTCGGCCCGCTTGTCATCGGTGGCCTCTGGAGTTCAATTCAGGTACTTTCGGACTGCCCGATCTACGGGGTTGGCATCAGTGTGGGCTATCACGAGATTGACCCGTTGCTCCGGGTCGGTTTCGGTGAGGCGGAGGTCAAGGGTGTGTTCCAGTTCGAGGATGATAATGGGGAATATACCAATATCACCATCCCTGGCCTTCTCGATTCAGTACTCCAGAACAATGGACGTTTTATCGACATCGGCCCCACGGAGACGGTATACCCGGGCCAGATCGGCGGCGGCATCGGCCAGCGCACGATCCAGATCGTGGAAGGTGATGGCCCGCCAGTGAGCGAGTAGCCTGGTGACACGGAGACTACGTTGCTCTCCCCGCATTCGCCCCACTGTGGCCGCTACCTCGACAAGCACGAGGGTAGGAACAACAACAGGGAGCGAACGAGCGGCGCTCGCTCGGAGAAAGCCACGGCTATCGGCGTGATCAATTTCTCGTGGTTCGGTGGCATTTACCCACACACTCGTATCAATGGTATACATTAACGCCGCATCTCGCGGATAACCTCCGCACTATCCTGTACCACAGGGCCGAGGGTTCCTGCATCAGCAATCAGGTCATCTAGTTCTACCAACGCATCCTCGTACACATCGGCACGGGGATCGCGCTCAGGATCCTGGATTTTCAGCAGCCGCAGCGCCTCACGAACGACCTCACTGACGTTGTTGTAGCGCCCGCTCTGCACTTTCGACTCGACCCATTCCTTGAGGGATGGCGTAAGGTTTATGCTGACGTTGCTCATAACGGTATTCCTTATCCTTCGTCCTTATCATCCAGTGCATCGCCAGCGAAGCGCTGACCGTTCGGCACCGGGCGGTGTGCCACGGGGGTCACGCGGGCTGGCTCAGGCGGTGGGTCAGGCACCACGATCGCATCAATGGCCGCGTTGATCGCCTGGAGCTTTCGCCCGCCGCCCACCAGAAACAGCGCCTTTTTGATCTCGGTGGCCTTTCCGGCGGGGATGTAGCCGCGTGATTGGAAGACGGCGAAGGCACGGATCATCCTCTCTTGGGTCGCATCATCGATTTGATTCCGTAAAGCGTTTTGCGTAATGATGACCATGCCGTCGTCGCTTCCACCTGCCAGCTTCCGGGCCACTTCCACTTCCGCGTGGGAAGTGCGGAAATTGCGTCCGTGCGCGTCGTCTCCGTTGTCGTGTGTGACATAATCATCAGAGGAACGGTTGACAGTTCGGCGCAAGAAGCGGTCGCATAGCAGCATCCATCGGCGCGGGCCATAGTCTTCCTCTGGCGAAATAAGATACCCCAAGACTCCCATGACGACTAAGAAGCCGAGGCCGAAATAGTATGCCTCTATTGCTGCTGCATCGTTCATTGCTCCCTACCTCCGCTTACCCACAACAAAACCAATACCGATCTCTAAGCTAAATGTCAGGAAGAAGGTGAGCGGGATCAGTCCCATCACCCCCGTGCCCTGAATCCATTGTATCGTGCTCAGTCCGAAAAAGGTACTGAGTGCATCATAGGCGCTTAAGATCATGCCGACCACCCAGGCCCACACGGGGATGTGCTGACCCTTCCGCATCTGAGCAATCATCCCGACTTGAAACAACGATCCGGCAAGCACGACTCCCCACGGCGCGAGGGGTTGCTGTCCAATGACATCCGGACTAAAGTTCGTGTGCCACAGCGTCACATAGCGCCAGAAGAGAATGCCGCCATCCCCTGCGGCCTTGGCCAACACTCCAAGGCCAGTGACGCTAAATGAGCCGTTGACGAGCCAGAACAGAGGCCCCACCGACAGCAGGAGTATCCATCCGGCGAGGGAGAGGGTCCACTCAAACCCGCCCGACGCCGTCCGCTTTTCTGGTATCGCGGTGCCTTTTGCATCTGGTATTGCGGTGCCTTGTGCATCCTGTGACATGTCTTCCTCCAAACAGTGAACCCTGGCTACCAGGTGGTGGCCAGGGCGATGGGATTTAGCTCGCTCGATAAACGACGTGCTCGATCCGCTCTAAGGCGGTCACACTCTGGTAGTAGGCAGAGGTACGGGCGGATGTGCTGCCAGCCCCTGTCTCGCGCCCGACGCTCCAGACAGCGGCGCAGGTGCAGGGCGCGAGACCAGACACGATAGGATCGCCTAGGACGATAGTGGGTGTGGTAGAAGGGCATGCCGACGATGAAGGCGAAGTATCCACGCGGGATGTCCAGGCCGAGCCGGGCCGCGCGGCGTGCCCGTTGGGCAAAGGGCCGAGGGGCGCTGATCAGGTTCATGGAAGAAGTGCTTTCTGTTCTGGGGTTATTGAGTCCCGGGCTCTCACCCTACGGACCTCAAGACCTTAATCGCGTACAGAACGCCGTCGGCGGTACCATCGGCCTCTCGGACTATCTCTTCGTTGAGGGAGCTGTATCCTCCGCGTTTGGCAAAGTCCGCGATCTCTTTGCGCGACTTGTCGGCGCGGAGGAACTGGTGGGTGATCTCGCGGTAGAGCCGCTCCTCCGCGAGACTCCGCGCCGCTCCCAGTTCCTCTAGCCGCTCGCGTAGCTCATCGGTGTATGTGGTGGCGTTGGTGGCGTTTGGCATAGTCTGCTTTCGATATGACCCGTGCCACCAGCTGGTGGCACGGGCCGAATGATGCCTACTTCCGGCGTGCCAACCCCTGCGGCCCCATCCCATTGAGCGCCTGGCGCAGCAGGTCGTTCTGCCGCCGTAGCTCCTCGTTCTGCCGCCGCAGATCCTCGGCCTGGTCGCTGGCCTTCGCCGGTTGCTCCTGGACACCGAAGAATGCCCCCATCGCTCCCAGCAGCGCCGCCCCAGCGACGAACGCCCCGGCCATCTGCTCCAAGCTCACATCGGGCTGCTGGGCGACCACAGGTGCCGCCAGCCTCCTCGATGGATGGTGCTGCGCCTCGGTATACTTGGCTACCCGCAGCACCTCCATCTCCGCCTGACGCCGGGTTGACCACCGCGTTACCAGCTTCCCATCCCAGCTTGCCGCTACCCAGTTCGGCCCGTCCTGCGCCACGCACCCCACCACCGCCCCCGACGTGTTGTACACCGGCTCCTGCCGGTTCGCCCAGTCCCCGTGCCATGTGCTCATAGTGCCCTCCGTGTGTCTGAGTAATTCCGTTTACGGAATACAAGTATATACCGTATACGGAAGTATGTCAAGGCAGAATAAGGCCCCTGCCTGACCAGATCGTCAGGCAGGGGCCTTGAAAGATTTAGTGTACTAGGAAAGGTCTACTTGGGCTTACTTCGCTCGTCTATGAGCCTTTCACCCATAGATACCCATCTTCCTAGTTCATACTCACTCATTCTATTAAGTAATCTATGTACATCAGAGTGTATATCTGGTGTAGTAGACGTGGTATTACTTCTATTTTGTATCCACTCTTCAGCTTTCCTTATTCCTTCTTGCTCTTCTGTCTCTTCATTTATGAAAAAATCAAAAAGTTCGTCTACGTTGGCATTTAATTCTCTGACAATCAATCCTAACAGTGCTCCCTTTGGTTCTTGATCACCTTGTTCAATCCTCATCATATTGGAGTCGCTGGTTCCGACTTTCCTTGCGAGTGCAAAACGACTCAGCTTCGCATCCTTGCGAAGTCGTGCGATGTATGCTCCTGCCGCTTTAAACGCCATGCCCTAGTATATTTCACATGCGGAAACTCGCAAACAGCCGAAAAGGGAAATCATTCTTGACTTAATTCCGCAAACGGTATATAGTTGTTTCGTAAACGAAAGGAGTGAGTGATGAAGAAGCCAGATACGCCCCGGTACAACTTGCCACGCTTCAAGGCGGCGCTTGAGCTATTCGCCAAAAAGTTACCACCTGTTACCCACTGGCGCTACCGCAACGGAATCCTACCGCCCCCGTTTGGCAATTTGCTCATCGAGAACCCGGAACTGGCCCTGGCCCTCGCAGCGGATGCGGTTGCCCTGTCCAAAGCAAAGCGCGGGCGGAAGCACCCTAAGCGGGCAAATGTCGGGGAGGGGGATGAGACAGCGCAGATGGGGATGCTGTGATGAAACAGATCAACTACTGGAAAGCCAAGATCCGCGAGGCGAATAACGCCCTCGAGGCAGCCGTGAGAGCTGAACTTCCTCTGGGAAGTACCATCATGTACAAGCAGGGCAAACACACCATTTTGGCAAACGTGATCGACCACGGCTGTTTTTGCACCAAACGTATCAAGGTGCGTGGGGATTCCGGGAAGGAATACGGGATCAACACATGGCGTGTTAAACAGTGTGTCAATATGGAACTGCTGTCATGACCACAGGCATCGCCTCACTCTGGCCTGAACACGAGTTGGCCGCGTTAGCCGCGCCAGGTGCAGAACGTCGCCTAGCGGCGGATGAGCGCGGCCTCCGGCTCACCTCGCCGCGCTGGCAGCAGCTCTACCGCTCGAAGCCGGGTGCATGGAACCCGGCCACGCTGGCAGACTGTACCGCCGATGAGCTAGAGGCCCTATGTCGGCTGATGGGCATTGCGCACAGCGGCACCAGGATCGAGCGTATCGGGCGTCTGCTGGATATGACCAACCTGCGCGGCGAGCTGGCAACCTGGGGCGAATTTTAGGGCGTCTCACAAAACGCCCACGTCAT
>CAIXLU010000155.1 GCA_903920315.1 uncultured Oscillochloris sp. | reverse complement strand
TGTCCCAGGACACCGATTGTGATACCCGTCACACTCTTCTTGCCCCCGAATCGGTGTCCCAGGACACCGATTGTGATACCCTTCACACTCTTCTTGCCCCCGAATCGGTGTCCCAGGACACCGATTGTGATACCCTTCACACTCTTCTTGCCCCCGAATCGGTGTCCCAGGACACCGAACGTGATACCCTTCACAATGTAATAGCGCCAAAGATCCTTGATCGACGGCTATCGAGAGACATCCACACCATCGAACAAATACTTCATCGTTGGGAAGCCTACACTGCACCCGATCACGGCAATTCACGGGCTGCACTCGTGCAGATCATCGCTACGCTAAACACACACCTGAATCGCATCGCACACGTGATTCTTTCTGAACCTGATCGTTCTGCGCCCCATCCGCTCGGAGAATCAGTACCCCCATACACTGCTGAGTAGCCGCACATTGGGAGACTTACTATTACATGAAAGTTGGCGTTCTCCAAAGTGCATGCTATACTGCCCAATAGGCTGTGATAACATAGCTTTGAACCCTGACAATTGTGTCTATATGACTCAAAAAGCCCCACCTCACTCCCCTATTGCTTTGGTCGGCTGTAGGGAGGAGACAGAGCTTTTTGTTTTTGCCCGCCGGAGCGCTCGCCAGAACGATACGCGCCATGCTGTTACCAAGCATACCATATCTCACACAATGCTTCAACAGCTTGTACGTCGCTCACACCCGCGCTCCCCATTGAATTTTCCCCACGGTGCAAGACCAAAACGCACTTCAGGGAAGACCAAGGATGCTTCGCCTCCGTGTCGTGAGCCACCACTCATCTCACGCAAGCGGATCTCCATCACTCCAGAGGAGCGTCCTGTGCGTACATACCGACCATCAAGCGATAAAACTATACAGCCAGTTGATACGACCAAACAACGGCTGCCTAGCGTGACCAGCGTTAAGCAGAACCGTACGACCCGTTCCGGGTTTCCCACCCGATACTCTGATGTACCCCGAAGCACCTCTACAATGCCTCGGACGTACATCATCACTACATCGCAAGGAGGGCCGCAGGCATGACCACCCTCGACCCTCGCCACCTTGCCCATCTGCTCCGCAGCGCCATCGCCGAGGACGTTATCGCCGAACGCGGTTACTCCTCCCTCGCCCCCGGCGATGTGACCAGCGCTGCCCAGATGCTCGGCGTCAAGCCTGCTACCATCAAGCCCGCCATGCACCAGGGTGCCTTGGTTATTCCCTTACACCGACTCGGCGAAACAACACCCTACGCCTACGTCCTCCGCCCCGACAACCCAACCCTCGACGGGCAGGGCCGCCCCCGCAAGTATCTCTATCCCAGCGGCCTCACCAATATCTTCGACGCCCTGCCCCGCCATCGAGATGCTCTCGGCGATCCCTCCCGCCCCCTGTGGCTCACCGAGGGTGCCAAGAAGTCCGACGCCCTCACCACTGCCTTTGGTACCCAAATTGCCGCCATCAACCTGAACGGTGTCCACGGATGGCGAGCAACAAACGCCCATGGCGGGAAGGTCGCATCCCCCGACATGCAATCCATCGCCTTTAATGACCGCGAGGTCATTATCTGCCCCGATGGCGATTATAAAACCAACCCCCACGTCCAACGTGCCATTAACGCGCTCGTGCGCCTCCTAGCGGCGCGTAGCGGCATTGGCGCGGTCTATTTGTGCAGTCTCCCTCAAGACCCCAACGGCGCGAAGCTCGGTGTGGACGACTACCTCGCCGCCGGTGGCACAGGTGCCCAGCTTCGCCAGATGCTCCAGCCTCTTGTCCAGGCCCAAGCGATGGCCCGTGTCTCTTTCCTTGTCCACCCTGACACGGGTGCCGCCCTCCTCGCTCCTGCCGGCTACGATGTCCGTAACCGCACTGTCGTGCGGGTTGATCCGTCTGGTGCCTCCCACCACGTCTACACCGGGGCAATCTTTGTCCGCTCAACCGGACTCGACCTCCAAAGCGGACGACATACCGTCACTGTGGCCTGGTCCACCGCCGAAGGCATGCGTGAACGTACCATCACCGCCGATACGCTCAGCAACCGGCGGGCTTTCTCTGAGCAGATTGGCGGCTCGGGCGCAGCCATTCACGAAGGGAATATCAAACAGGCCATGACCTTCCTGGGCGAGTTTATCCCCGAGAACCGCAGCGCCATCCCACGTCGGCTGGAAAGCTCAACCTACGGCTATGTGAATGGTGGGCTGGTTCTTGGCGACCGTTCCATCGGTTTTGACGAACCGGTGAGTTTCACCGCCGATGGGCCACGCATCACCGTCGGAGCCAACGCGGAGGCGTACCCAGAGGCTCTACGCGCCGCTGCCACGTGGGATGTTCCTGCACTCTGGCTTGTCCTCTCTCTGGCCCTCTCTGGCCCTCTCATCGCCCGTATACGGCCACGTCGCAACCCGGTGGTCGGTCTCTTCGGCGAGAGTGGCGGCGGCAAAACCACGCTGGCCCAATTCGCCACCGGATCCTTCGGCATTCCCAATGCGACACCGCTCAAACTGGAGGCGGGACGTAGCACCACCGCCGGTCTCTTCCAGAGTCTGGAGCGGCTCGGCGGTATTCCGCTCTTAATTGACGAAGCCCACACCGCACCCAACCCGGCCCGACTGGAGGGTGACTGCTACCAGTTTGCCAACGGCCAGAGCTATACCCGTGGTGGCATTGACGGCAAGGCCCGAGGTGGTGCCGCCATCGCCGGGACGCTCATCCTCTGCGGCGAGGCCATCCCCGACTTCCGTCACGCCGGGAGTCGCAACCGGGTGCTGTTTGTGGATAGCGCCGAACACGCACCCCTCGGTGCCGAGCGGGCCAGTAGTGAGGGTGCCCGTCGCGCTCACATCCTGGAGTCCGCGTGGGAAACCGGTGCGGGCCTGTTCGCTCCCCGCGTGCTAGAGACAATCTGGCGCGACTGGGCCACGTACCGTGCGGATGTCACCTCGTGGCAGGATGATGACCGCATCGCCCCCCTTGGCCCGTGGCGTGACGCACTGGCGATTGCCTCCGCCACCCTGCGCGTGGCCCTGGCATCTGCCAATGTGGAAACGATGGTTGGTGCCGAAACCATCATTGCGCGCTGGGGCGACCTGTTACGTGTCGGGCACGAACGCACCGACCCCGCTGGCGACGCCTGGGAGCGGCTCCAGGTCATGCTGGCCCAGGCCGAGCTACGCACGAATAGTGAGATACATGGAGCAACTGTTGTTCCTGGTACTTGGGAATTACTAGAGGCTGATCGCGGCGGCGGTGTCATTGCCTGTCGTAAGGTGGGAGAGGACTATTGGCGCGTTCTGACATCCTCACCTCAATTCATCGAGCGGGTAGGCAAGACATCTGTGCAAGAGTTTGGACGCGAGTGGGCGCGACGTGGGCATGTTGTTGCTAGCCTTGATGGTGGTACAACCTTTGCTGATCGCATCTTTCCACGAGGTACAGCCCGTATACTTCGCGTTCCTTCTGCTCAAATTGATTGTTAAGGGTGTGACATCTTCTCCCTTTTTGGGTGATTCAGAGTAGAGCATAACAAAGCCCTAACCGCTCAGTATCTCGCGGTTTAGGGCTTTGTTATGCTCTACTCTGACTTTCGATCATGTTTTTTTTGTTGTTTACGAGGTGTGACAAGGTGTGACAGGTGTGACAAGGTGTGACGTCAAGGTGTGACGTGGTTTAAGGCTTCTAGAAGCCTTAGATCATGAATGTCACACCTGTCACACCTAAAATACCCTCATGTGTACAGGGGCGCATTTTTGATCTTTCGATCAAAAGATCAAAAGATCACCCCTCTACATGAGTATAGAAAACAGGTGTGACAGGTGTGACAGGTGTGACATTCCGCATAGAGATGCCTCAAATCGCGTCACACCCATGTCACACCTTGTCACAAAATATCGGAAAGAGGTGTGACGTCCCTCCCGCTTTTGGGAAGAAAAAGGG
>CAIXLU010000154.1 GCA_903920315.1 uncultured Oscillochloris sp. | reverse complement strand
TCTCCACGAAGCCGGAGCAAGAAACCGCCAGTAGACGAGTAGATCGGCAGGGAGTCGCGCCACACGGTCAAATCGGCAGATCTGAAATACGTACTCGCCACTGCTGAGGCATTGGGATGCCCTAGCGGTGGCGAGTGCGTGTTTCAGATCTGTCACCGCACTACGCTGGCTCAAGACCCTGATCGGGGTGTCCGCTCAGGTGGCGGTTGAGCAACAATAGCGGGCGCTGCTTGTGGTCTCTTACGCTTTACGTTTCAAGGATTACCCATGCAACCCTTTGCCGCCGCCGAGGCCGTTCGCGAGGATTACCGACACTATATCGAAACCAGCTTCCTTGTGCGCGACCCTGCGCTGAAGGCGCGGATCGGGCACCTGATTGATACGGAGAAGTTGCTCTGGCAGGAGGCGTTTGTCTCACTGGCCCGACCTTTCCTCAGCGGCGGGAGCCTGAGCGAGCTGGTGGCGGATGGCGTGCTTGGCTCCCTGGTGACACACGCGCACTGGGGCTTTGATGCCATCTTCGCCCACCAAGCAGCAGCGACGCGGCGACTCGGCGGCGCGGTGGGGTCGAGCCGAAACACGATTGTCGCCACAGGAACCGGCTCAGGGAAGACGGAGGCGTTTCTGCTGCCCATCGTGGATGACTGCCTGCGCCACCAGGACGAGCGCGGCGTGCGGGCGGTGCTCATCTACCCGATGAACGCCCTGGCCAACGATCAGCTTGAGCGCCTACGCCGTCTGCTGGCGGGCACGGGTGTGACCTTCGGACGCTACAGCGGCGATACGCCCTTTAACGACCAGGACGCCATCGAGCGCGGGCTGCCCCGCCCGCCCGGTTCGCCTGCCGAGGAGCGCTACACCCGCCAAGAGATCTGGGCCGACCCACCGCAGATTCTGCTCACTAACTATGTGATGCTTGAACTGCTGCTGCTGCGCAAGCAAGACCAGAAGATTTTCCAGGGCGTCAAACCGCGCTATCTCGTCCTTGATGAAGTTCACACCTACACGGGCATCCTCGGTGCCGAAGTCGCGTGCCTGATTCGGCGGTTCAAGGAACATACCGGGCTGCATCCCGGCGAACTCATCTGTATCGGCACCAGCGCCACCGTTGTGAGCGCAGGTGACCAATCGGGCGAGGTTCGCCTGCTCGAATTCGCCGCCGAGTTGTTTGGCGAACCATTCGCCGCTGACGCACTCGTCCAGGAGCAGTATGAAAAGCCGCGCCAGCCTGCGGAGAGAGAACTTCACCCGCCCCCCACACTGAGCAGCGCGGATCTCCACGGCTTCGATCCAGACGTACCTGCGCAGATTCGCCACCTGGCCCAGGCCGTCCTCGGTACTCTAGAAGGCGATGAGGATGTCGGAGTGGCGCTCTATCGCGCAATCAGCGAACTTCGGTCTTTTGCCGAACTTGAGCGGCTGCTGCTTCGCCCCCGGGCCATGTCAGATGTCGCCCGTGAGTACGGGAGCCTTCCCGGTCGGATCGGGTGCAGCCGAGAGCAGATCGAGCGTGAGGTGATGGCGCTGCTGCTCCTGGGCAGCGTCGCCCTTCGTCGCGATGATCAGGGTGAGCTTCTGCCGCGCTTTCGGCCCAAAATTCACCAAATTGTGCGCAGCCTGACCCCGCTGGGCGTCTGTCTGGATCATCGCTGCGAGAAACTGCTGACCGACGGGGCCAGCGTCTGTAGCCACGCAGAGTCAGATCCGGCGCGCGCGCTGACCCTGGGCCTCTGCCGCTCCTGCGGGGCCGATTACCGCATCGCCCTCTTTCGCGTCCCTGATGTGGCGCTCTACGACAAAAAGGGTACGCGCCGCCCCGCCAACAAACTCTCGATTGACATGATCGGAGCGGTGCGGCTCCAGGCTGAAAGCGACATGGAGGGGCACGAGCGGATGTTCCTGATGCCCAAGAGTGTTGGGGTCACCGTGAACGAGGGCGATGAGGAGGGTGAGGGAGACGACCTTCCCCCATTTCATGGCCGTGATTATCTGGTTTGCCCGCACTGCCTCGATGCGCGGCCAGATGACGGTGGCGACCGCCGCTGTATCAACAAAGATTGTTCTGGCTATACCGGCGAGCCGCTGCCAGTGTTCATGGCCTTTCTTCACGGTAGTACATGTCCGGTCTGTCAGGCCCGAGGACGGGGTCGCCGACGTGAGATCATCACGCCGCTCCGCAGCGGTGCCGCCCCCTCGATTGCCGTGCTTACGCAAAGCCTCATGCCGTGCCTGGAGTCATCAGCGGACGGCGGGCCAGGTGAGAAGCGGCTCTTGATCTTCGCGGATAGTCGCCAAGACACCGCGCAACAGGCGGGCTACCTGCGCGACCGCTATCAGGTCTTCACGCAGCGCCAGATTGTCTACCAGACCCTGCGCGAGCATGAGCGAGCGGGTCATGGCCCGATTGCATTGCCGGATCTGGCGCGAACCGTGTTTACCGCCACGCGGGATCGGCGCGGCGAAGTGGACGCCGCGAATCTGCTCTCCGATGTTGAGTACCTTGAGGATGGATTCTTTGAGGCGGACGTATCAATCAGCGGCTCACAGCTCGCCCAGATTATCAAGCGGCTGCAATGGGATCTCACCGTTGAGTTCACCGACCGTGCAGCGAGTCGCTTCTCGCTTGAACGGGAAGGTCTGACGACGGTTGCCTACGAGCATCTCGATGAGACCGCAGCGGCAGCCCTGGAGGACTTTGCGACAGTCGGCCTAACATCGGCGAAGGAGTTGCATACCCTGCTCCACACCTTCCTCGACCAGATGCGCGTGCGCCAAGCGGTGAACTACGGCCCTTTCCGCGACTACCTGGATACGAAGTCAACCCCGGTACTCAACAAAGAAGTGCGACCGACCCGCGAGACTCGCCGCCCGGTTGCCTTCGCCGCCACAAAGTACAAACGCAACGATGTTGCGACGGTCTTTGCGTGGTACAACAAAGACACGCCCGCTGCGCGCAGGACGGCGATCTACGATCTGATCACACGCTCCTTTCCACAGCTCAGCCCTGTGGCGGTGACCGGCGTGATTGATCGCATCGTCGCCCTTCTGGCGCAGCGCGGGCATATCAAAGAGCAATCGGTTGGCCGCATCTCTGCGGCATACGGCAAACTCACCACCAAGGGGTATCAGATTGACGAGAAGCGCATCGTGCTCACCACCGTGGGTGATCGCTATCGCTGCCCCACATGTCAACATACCGCAGGGGCTAAAGCCCCACGGCTTGTACCTCACTCCTGACGCCGAGGCGTCGGGACGGATACGATTGGCTGGTTGACGGGCAGCCCGCCCGCATCACGTCTAGCGACGCGGGCATGGTACTTGGCCGCAATATTCCGCGCCGCATTGAGGTCTGCGTGCAGCTCGAAGCCACACACACGACACACGAACCGGCCACGGGAACGGCGGTTGTTGCGAGCGGTATGCCCACAGCAGCTACAGGCTTGCGAGGTATGCCGGGGATCGACCCCAGCCACCGTACAACCCCGTCCCTCGGCTTTGTACGCCACAAACGACTTGATTTGCGCGAACGACCAACTATGCACGCGGCGGCTGGTTTTGGTCTGCGTGCGGATCTTCGACCGCTTGCGAATGTCGGTCAAGTTCTCCAGCACAATCGTTGCGCCGGGAGATGCCGACTCAACAATTTGCTTAGAGAGAACGTGATCACAATCACGCCGAAAGCGGGCCTGTTTCCCGCGCACCTTCCGCAGATGCCGCGTGGCGCTTTTGGTGCCCTTGCGCTGGAGCTGGCGTGTGAGGTAGAACAGCCGCCCCTCAATGGCCTTCCACGCGGGCTTGCCCAGAAAGCGGTTGGTA
>CAIXLU010000153.1 GCA_903920315.1 uncultured Oscillochloris sp. | reverse complement strand
GGCACCCTCACCTACACCGCCGACGTGGTCAACGGCGTGAGTAGCCTCACCGTCTCCCCGACGGTGGCCGACTCCACCGCAACCGTCATGGTTAACGGTGCGCCGGTCACCTCGGCCACGCCCTCGGGCGCGATCAGCCTCCGCGTGGGAGCCAACAGCATCAGCGTGATCGTGATCGCCTAGGATGGGACGACCAAGACCTCCACCATCATCGTCACCCGCACCGAGACGGTTGACCTCTATGTCATCCAGACCTACACCCTGGAGAATCCGATTGCGGCGATATGGCGGCACACTACCCTGTCCGCGACCACGAACCCGCTGGTTCTGAAGATCACAGTGGGCAACCGGGGTCCGGGCAGCGTGACCGGCGCGGTCGTGAACGACACCTTCCCCGCCCCCGCCCCCGGCACAACCTGGAACTGGACGTGTGTAGGGATGAACGGCGGCACCTGTGGCGCATCCAGCGGCACCGGCGACCTCCACGAGACCCTGGGCGCGTTACCCAAAGATGGGAGCGTCGTCTTTACCGTGACGGGCATCCTCAACGATCCACTCAACTGGACAAACTCAATCTCTGCCGACGTGCCGACGGGGATCGTCAATAGTGGCCGTGTGAGTACCGTCTCGGCGATCGGCAACTACCGCGTGATGATGCCGATTGTCATGAGGTAGGTATCGCCATCCTCAACGGGTTAGGAACGCGGAATTTTTTAAATATCCCGGCGTCACATGTCATGCTGAGCGAAGCGAAGCATCTTTCCCGGTTTCCTGGCAGACCCTTCGCTTCGCTCAGGGTGACATGACGCCTGTGATGGGATCATTAAAAAGATCCGCTTCCCTTATGAAAAGGAGTCGAGGCGTGAGCCGGCCTTATCCGGCTAAAGCCTCGACTCCACGCAACATCCCGTCTCCTGCCTCCTGCCTCCTGCCCCCTGCCCCCTGCCTCCTACCCCCCTGCCCCCTGCCCCCTGCCGATGATCGTCCGCTGACAGCGGTAGGGTTTTGCTGTGATATACTTTCTTTAGATTGTTTAACTATTTGATGCTTACACATTGGCAAGGTTGCAGGCGCTGTGCGTCTGCGGAGGATCACGCACCATGGAGAGCACCCGCACGCGGGATGCGACACCCGAGTTTGACCTGTTCGAGCGCGATGATAAGCCCGCGCACGAGTGTGGCATCTTTGGAATCGTTGCACCCGACGCAGATGTTGCGCGGCTGACCTTCTTCGGACTCTACGCGCTCCAGCATCGTGGCCAGGAGAGCGCCGGTATTGCTGTCTCGAATGGCCGTGGGCTGCGCTACTTTAAGCAGATGGGACTTGTCTCGCAGGTGTTCAATGAGGAGAACTTGCGCCCTCTTGTCGGCCACTTTGCAATTGGCCACACCCGCTACTCGACGACCGGCTCCTCAAAGCTGGAGAACGCCCAGCCGTTTGTGGTCGAGAGCGCCCTCGGCCCGCTGGCGGTGGGACATAACGGCAACCTGAGCAACGCCGGTGCCCTGCGCCGCGAGTTGCTCCAGCGCGGTGTGGGACTCACCAGCACCAGCGACTCGGAGGTGATTACCCAGATGCTGGCCGGTGGCGAGGGCCGCACCTGGGAGGAGAAGCTGCGCGTCTTTATGGTGCGCGCTCAGGGGGCCTATTGCCTGACGGTGCTGACCCGCGATGCGCTCTTTGCCGTGCGCGACCCGTGGGGATTGCACCCGCTCTGCTTGGGTCGTCTGGGTGAGCGAGGTTGGGTGGTGGCATCGGAGAGCTGCGCTCTCGGTACGATTGGCGCTAAGTTTGTGCGCGAGGTCGATCCCGGCGAGATCCTGATGCTCACTGAGGAGGGGCCGCAGGTGATTGCGCGTATGCCCGCCCCCAAGTCGGCATCGTGCCTGTTTGAGTATATCTACTTTGCCCGTCCCGATAGCCTGCTCCAAGGGGTCTCCCTGCATGCCGTGCGCGTGTCGCAGGGCCGCGAACTGGCCCGCGAGTCGCCCTGCGAGGCCGATGTGGTCATCCCGGTACCCGATAGCGCCGTGCCTGCCGCCATCGGCTACGCCCAGGAGTCGGGCATTCCGTATAGCGAGGGTCTGATCAAGAACCGCTATATTGGCCGCACGTTTATCCAGCCCGATGATCAACTGCGCAAGGTGGGTATCTCGCTCAAGTTTAACGCCCTGGCCGAGAACCTCGCCGGCAAGCGGGTGGTACTGATTGACGATAGCATCGTGCGCGGCAATACCTCCGGCCCGATTGTGCGCCTGCTGCGCGAGGCCGGGGCCACCGAAGTTCATATCCGGGTCTGCTCACCGCCCATCCGTCACCCCTGCTTCCTCGGTGTTGATATGGCCTCCTACCCCGAGCTGATCGCGTACCGCATGAGCATCCCTGAGATTCGCACATTCCTCGGTGCCGATAGCCTTGCATACCTGAGCCTAGACGGTCTGATCCGCTCAACCCGCCGTGAGCCGGGGAACTTCTGCAAAGGCTGCTTTATCGGCGAGTACCCGGTGGATATTGAGGTGCTGGATAAAGAGGTCTTTGAGATGCGGTGACGGCTCCCAGGGCTGAAGCTAACACTTTTTGAATAAGCCGACACTGCCTCAACCGTGCCCCCTCACCCCCTGCCCCTCTCCCACCGGGGGAGAGGGGAGATTCTGCATCAGAATGCGCCCGGCTCCCCCTCTCCCCGTGTGGGAGAGGGGGCTGGGGGGTGAGGGGCGGGCGCAGATCGGGGACTGTGCATCAGCCCTCGGTTGCTGTTCGCCTCCATTTGGCAGTAGTCGGCTTATCGCGTATCATGATTGGCTATGGAAGAAATACAATTAGAGATTCACGGGATCGCCCAAGGTGGCGACGGGGTTGGTCGGGCGGATGGCATGGTGATTTTTGTCACTGGGGCCATACCCGGCGAGCAGGTGCGCGTACAGATCACGGAGCACCGCCAGAGCTACGCTCGCGGGTCGGTGATCGAGGTGCTGCGCCCCTCGCCCGACCGGATTGACCCGATCACTGCCGATGACGGCCACGCCGCGTGGCAGCATATTGCCTACCCGGCCCAACTGCGCTTGAAGGAGCAGATCGTGCGCGAGCAGTTGGCCAAACTGGCCGGACTGAGCAAGCCGCCGGTTGCGCCGATCATCGCCGCCCCACAACCCTGGGGCTACCGCAATAGCGCTACTCTGCACGTCGAGGGCGGCAAGGTCGGCTACCACTATTCTGGCAGCCGCCATGTCTCCGACCTCACCTACGATCCGCTGCTGCTGCCGTCGCTCAACGACGCGCTGGCGGGACTGCGCGAGGTGCTGCGTACCTTCGAGGCATCTGTTGATGCGGTGACGCTGCGGGCCAGCGCAGCCTACGGCTATGTCGTGGGCCTGATCCACGGTCACGATAACTCCTCCCCGGCAAACTTAGCCGACCTTGGGGTGGCCTGGAGGCTGCGTACGCCGGTTGTGGCCGGTGTGGCCGTGGAGGCGCAGGGCTACGTGCAGCCAACGCCGGTCTACATCCACGATGAACTGGGCGGCGTGGTCTTCGTTCTCAGCCCAGACAGCTTTTTTCAGGTGAATGCCTCGCAGGCTGAGCAGATGCTCAACGTGATCCGTGAGCAGCTAAACCTCCAGCCGGGGAACACCTTGCTCGATGTCTACTGCGGCGCGGGCACCTTCGCCATGCCCCTATCCGTCGGTTTGAGGAAGGTCGTTGCGATTGAGGAAGACCCCTCGGCGGTGGCTGATGGCATCCGCAGCGCACCCTACAACGGCATCATTAACGTGAATTTTATACAGGCCGCCGCCGAGCGCGCCCTGTCTCGTATAGACGAAGCCTTTGACGCGGCGATCCTCGACCCGCCCCGGCGCGGCTGTCACCCCGCCGTGCTGGAGGATCTGGCCCGTTTGTCCCCGCCAACCATCGCCTACATCTCGTGTCATCCCGGCATCCTCGCCCGCGACCTCGGCCCGCTCCTGAATGTCGGCTACCGGCTGGATCTTGTCCAGCCCGTGGATCTCTTCCCGCAGACGCCACATATCGAGTGCGTGGTTATTCTGCGAAAGTAGCCGTGTCCTAAAACATAATCGGTCAGGTTTTGG
>CAIXLU010000152.1 GCA_903920315.1 uncultured Oscillochloris sp. | reverse complement strand
GTTCACCTGATACTTCGCCAGGAAGTGTAAGGCCGTGTCTATATCCGATGAGGTGTAGAAGTTGGCGAGGTCAGAGTCGCGCACCCCGGTCATGGTGGGGTCACGCTGCTCGTTCTCGTGCAGGGCGCTGATCACCGTGGGCAGGCCAGTGTTTGCGGCGATGCGGATGCCGTAGGCCCGGTAGAACCACAGGTCGGACTGGACGACAATCGGGGTGCCGCTGATCTCGCGGTTCAGCCAGGTGATCGCCGCCGCGTCACCGCGCAGATCTACCGTCACCTGCTCGACGCCGGGCTGACAGCCGCCGTAGGACGCACAATCGTAATCGAAGCTGGTCTGTCCCATAAACGCCAGACCATCCAGGGTTGGCCCGGTTTGCACATCAAAGCGGTTCGCCACCCGCGAGGGTGTGGCGATCAGGGGGTAGGCGGCAGCGAGCAGAAGCAGGCCCGCCAGGGCGATCAGCCCGAGCGCCTGGGCCGCCAGACCACCGTTGCGGCGCAGGGCGCGCAGACTGGTCGGCAGGCTGGCGGCAGCCGCTAGGCCCAGCAACACCCACGCCTGGAGGCCAAATTTGAAGACGGTGTTCATGCGGAACCAGTCGCTGCCATCGAGATGATCGCGGATGTAGACCAGTTCAACGCCGAGGGAGACCGCCCAAGCTACCCAGGCCAGCAGCAGGGTGAACCATGCCGCCGGGCCGATCTTCCGGCGCAGCATGACCGCCCCGGCCAGCAGGAGCAGGATTGACAGGGCCACCCGCAGGCCCAGATTTGGCAGCATCACTGCGGTAACAAGCATGATGATGGTCAGGGCCGCGATGATCACGCGACCAAGGGTAGCCGCTGCGGGGCGCGGCAGTGCGCGCCAGGCGGCCCCGATAACCGCCGGGATCAGCAGTGTCACTGGCACCCCAAAGACCAGTAGGTAGGTGGGGATGTCCGTGCCTCCGGCCTGCGGCACCGTGCCGATCCCGCGCACAAAGGCGAAGTAGCGGTCGAAAAACGGCGCGTAGAGAGCCAGCCCGCCCAGAGCGATCCCCGATGCCAGACCTGCGGCCCCGGCCAGTCGCCCGATTCCCGCTCGCGCTCGCCATGCTGCGCCCACAATCGCCAGCCCGCTCAGTAGGGCGTAGGTTGGAAAATCCCACGAATTCGTTACCGCCAGCGCCCCCAGGGCCAGGGCCAAAAGGCTATTGCGGATTTGGGATTGTGGATTGTGGATTGTGGATTGTGGATTTGGGATTGTGGATTCGCCTGATCGGCAATCCAAAATCTCAAATCTCAAATCTACAATCTCATACGCCAGCCCCACCACTAGCAGGCCAATCGGCATGGCGATCATGTGCGGGTGTAGGTCGGCGAAGAGGAAGGTGAAGAAGGGAAATTCGTTGATCGTGTTGGGGATCACCCGGCTCGGCCCGATATACCAGTCGCCCAGACGCGCCCCCAGGTCGGTGAGTCCGCCGTCCTTCAGAGCTTGAATCAGCGCCGGTAGCCCGCGTGACCAGCCGGTGGCGATGACCGCCGTGAGGTTGCCGGCGATGCCCACCAGGGCCGCGCCCACGAGTCCGTAGCGCGATCTGCCGGTGATTCGGGTTACTATCGCGTAGGCTGCTGCCAGCGTCAGGCCGAACATCGTGGCCACCGCGAGGTTAAAGCCCATCGCGGGGGCGATTCCGGTGATCTTGATTGGCAGCGACACCAGATAGAGCCCGTAGTAGTAGTAGTTAATGTAGCCGTCGCTGTAGAACGGATCGTAGGGCGGCATGACCGGGCTGCGCAGAATGGCGTTGAGAAAGCCAAACTCCATCGGCTTTTCGCCACCCCATGCCGGATGCCAGAGATCGGGGTTCATGGCCCGCACCAGAGTCATGGCGGTGAACCCGCCCAGGAAGATCAACTCGCTGACACTGACGGCGCGACGGAGCAGGGACGAGAACAGTGCGCACAGACCTAGGTACAGACGCAGGAGGGGAGATCCCAGAAGGGAAATGTCCGCCTCATGCTTCTCCGTAGCGATCAGGACAATTATGTTGATCGCCAGAACTACTAGCAGGCCGCCCGCAAGCCCCCAGGCGTCGTAGCGCCATAGGCCGAGGCTGGTGGGCAGCCAGACGGCGTAACCCAGCATCAGCAGACCGATAATCTTGGCCCAGGACGTGCCGCCGTCGGCGGTGCGCCCGAAGACGAGCCGGGCCACCGGCAGACCCAGGGCGGCGAGGCCGTAGATCGCCAACAGCCAGAAAATCGCCGCCGCCCACGAGTTATCGCGGGCCAGATTGTTCCAGGCGTAGCCGCCCACGGCAGGCAGTTTATTTACTGGCGTGCGCAACAGCAGCGGCGGCGTCGTGTTGGTCGTCGGCGGAATCAGCGGCACATCGCTGGTGAGCATCTGCGGCTGACCGGGCTGCGTCACCCGGTAGATCGTCGTCTGGCCCTGCTGGAAGGCCACGGAGAGATCGCCGTGCCCGACCATGCCATCGAACTTCGCCAGCCCCGTCGGGTCGTAGGTACTCCGCTCCTGCCCACCGACATAGAGGTACTCCACCGCATAGCGGTGCAGATCATCGAGCGCCTGCTGCGGATCAGGCGTATTGTAGATCCTGGCCACCGTCGCCTGACGAGCGGCGATCACCGAACCGGCACCAACCGCGCTGCGCTGCTGGACCTGATGCCACTCCCAGCCCAGGATCGTGGGCAGCCCAGTGAAGGCTGCGATCCGCCCGGCCCACTGGTAGGAGGGCAGGTGCGCCTCCAGAATCACCGGCGTGCCTGGCACATTCTGCTGAAGCCAGGAGATCGCCGCCGCATCCTCATCCAGCGAGTTGCCCTGGCCGTTGCGGGCCTCGGTGATCGTCGTCATGAAGGCCGCACCATCGAGCGTATGCGGCGCATTCAGGTTCCAGCGATCCGCCAGCCGCGCCGGGGTTGCGGTGATCGGATAGACCAAGGCGGCGGCGATGAGTAGGAGGAGGGCGGCTCGGAGAGCCAGGTCGGGAGCCGGGAGCCGGGAGCCGGGAGCCGGGAGCCTGACCCCTGACCCCTGACCCCTGACCCCTGACCACACCCGTGGAATCGCCACCGCCGCGCTCAGCGCGAACAGCGTCCAGGCGTGCATGCCGAACTTGAAGACCGTATTCATGCGGCCCACGTCGCCCTTCACCACCACCAGATCAACCATCGCAACCAGACCGAGCGCCGCAACCGCCCAGAGAATCGGCACCTGCGAGATCGTCGGTAGGCGGCGGGTCTGCCAGAGCAGCCACATGCCCATAACCAGCATCGGCAGAGTGAGGGTGATGGCCGGCCAGCCGCGTTGAATACCTATGAAGGTGAGCAGGACGAGAGCGACAGCCATCACCGCCGCGCTGAGCGGCCCGGTTAAGCGACGCACCAGCAGCAACCCGGCGGTAGCCGCCACAAAGAGCCACAGCCCGTAAAGTTGGATCGCCTCCCAGAGCGACGTGCGCTGGGCCTGGAGGATTGAACCCACGAACCCCGGCGCGCTGCCATCGCTAAGCAATTGCAGCCCTGAGGACTCGGTGGCGAAATTGGCGGTGAACGGGGAGAAGAGCAGATTGCCGACGAGGATGAAGGCAAGCGGAACCAGGATAGCGGCAACCGCCGATCCGAACAGAGACCGCCTCATCGCCCGCTGCGCCCGGAACGTCGCCCACGCCACAGTCAGCGCCGTCAGCCCCACAAAAGTCGGGTAATCCCAGGTATTCGTCGTGCGGATCGCCCCGGCCAGCAGGGCCATGAGCAGAAGATGGGGAATCAGTCGTCCCCATCCCCCATCCCCTATCCTCCATCCCCTAACTACCGCCACCCCCAGCCCCAGCAGCGCCAGGCTCAGGGGCATCACGATCATGTGCGCGTGCAGGTCGGCGAAGAGGAAGGTGAAGAAAGGGAACTCGTTCACTGTACCGGCCACGATCCGCGTGGCGTCCCAGAAGGCCCATTCGGGCCGACCCTTTGGCAGTTGCTCGGCGGCGTAGCCGCTGAGGTACCAGATCGCCTGAGCTAAATTTCCGAGCAGCAGCAGCAGGATGGGAGCCAGGGTTGCGGAGATAAGTGGGGGATGGGGGATAGGGGATGGGGGGTGGGGGGTGGGAGGCAGGGGGCCGGAATCTGGGAGTTGGTCGCTCGCTGCGCTCGCGTGTAGGAGGCCAGACAGCAAATCTGTGCCTTCATCCTCACTCCCAGCCTCCTGCTCCCCTGCCTCTTGCTCCCCTGACCCCTGACCCCTGACCCCTGACCCCTGACCCCTGACCCCTGACCCCTGACCCCTGACCCCTGACCCCTGACCCC
>CAIXLU010000151.1 GCA_903920315.1 uncultured Oscillochloris sp. | reverse complement strand
GTGCCGGGCCGCTGGCACGTGATGGGGGCGATCCTGGCGGGCGGAGTCTCGCTGCGCTGGCTGCGCGATCTGCTCACTCCTCCTGGTACCGACAGACTGCCCTCCTACGCGACCCTAACAGCGGAGGCTGCGCAGGCGGGTGTGGGAGCTGCGGGCATGACCTTCCTGCCCTACCTGCTCGGCGAGCGCACGCCGTATATGAACCCCGACGCACGCGGGGTATTCTTCGGACTGCGCCTCGATCATGGCCGGGCGCACATGATTCGCGCCGTGATGGAGGGGGTTGTGCTGGCCCTGCGCGACGGACTGGAGGTGTTTCGCGAGCTAGGGGTTGTGTCGGCTGAGGTGCGGGCGGTAGGTGGCGGCGCACAAAGTGAGCTGTGGCTCCAGATTCAGCGCGACATCTTCACCCTGCCGATCCGGCGCAGCCTCACCGATCACGGTGCAGCCTACGGAGCGGCCCTGCTGGCCGGTTTGGGCGCGGGGGCGTTTGCAACGCCCGAAGATGCGGTGGCGGGGATGCCCCTGGTGGAACCTTCCCCGCCCGATTCCGCTGTTGTTGCGCAGTATCAGCGCATATACGAACGTTACCGCGCACTCTACCCGGCGCTCCGCGAGCAGTTCGCCCGTGCCGATAGCCGATAGCCGATAGCCGATAGCCGATAGCCGATAGCCGATAGCCGATAGCCGATAGCCGGGCATCAACGGCCATTTTCCGCCAAGAACATGTCCACCTCGGCGTGGGTCGGCGGGTTGGCCCCCGCACGGGTGCAGTTGATCGCGGCCACCGCCGCGCCGAAGCGCAGGGCCGACTGAATCTCGGTGGCGGGCAAAGACTCGATGGCGTCCCGGCTCAATGCCCCGCGCTCGGCGAGAGCCACCAGGAACCCCGCACTAAACGAGTCCCCCGCGCCTACCGTATCGGACACCTGCACCCGAAAGCTGGATGCCTCGATCTGCTCCACACCGCCGGGGCCGCGCCGTAGGGCCAGCACCCCGGCACCACCACGGGTCACGGTGATCATCGCCGGACCGTGACTCAGCAGATCCGCCGCGTAGGTGAGGATGTCAACGCCAGGGGCCAGCCACTCGATGTCGGCGGCGCTCAGCTTGAGCAGATCGCACAGGGCGATGGCGCGCTCCAGGGTGGCCCGGTAGATGGGCGCATTGACGATCACCGCCGGACGCACGTTGGGGTCAAGCGAGATCAGCGCCCGCCCGCGCAGACCTTCGGCGGCGGAGAGTGCGGCACCCGGCGTGCTCCCGCGCAGCAGGCTGATTCCGCCAAAATGCAGCAGGGCCGTCTCGGTATAGAACGCCGCCGGCAGATCTTCGGGCGTCAGCAACGTGTCGGCTGCGCCGTCGCCGTAGAAGGTAAAAACCGGCTCACCATCCTCGGTCGCCACAAAAGCCAGGGTTGTCGGCGGGCCGTGGGCCGTCGCCAGAAAATGGTCCGCAATCCCCTCGGCGCGCACCGCACGGCGCAGCCTCCGCCCGAAGAAGTCATCGCCCACCTTGCTCACAAAGGCAGTTGGCTGACCGAGGCGGGCCATGCCCACGGCCACATTATACGGGCCACCGCCGGGGTGCATGGTGAATCCCGTCACCTCACCGCCCGCCTCCATCGGCAGAAAATCGAACAAGATCTCGCCGAGGCTGGTCAGTCTTCGCTGCATATGTACCCTCTATCGTCATCTCAATGGGCGGCAATCTCGGAGCCAACGGCGTAGCTCATCACAACCTCTTCACTGGCCTCGGCGCGTGACAGCTCCTTGACGATGGTGCCCTCGCGCATCACCATGATCCGGTCGCTCATGCCCAGAACCTCGGGCAGTTCTGACGAGATCATGATGATCCCCACGCCCTTTTTGGTGAGTTCATCCATAATCTGGTAGATCTCGGATTTGCTGCCCACATCAATGCCACGGGTCGGCTCATCCAGGATGAAGATGCGGGTGCCGATGCTCAGCCAGCGGGCCAGGATGACCTTCTGCTGGTTGCCGCCGCTCATGTTGGCCACAATGAAGTTGGGGCCAGGAGTTTTGATGCTCAGGTCTTGGATGAATTTCTTTACCAGGGTAAGCTCTCGGGAGAGCTGGATGATGCCGTACCGGCACAGGTGTTTCAAGCCTGAGATGGTGGTGTTGATGGTGATGTTGAGCTTGAGCAGGAGCCCCTGCGCCTTGCGATCTTCCGTCACAAGGGCGACCCCACGCGCAATCGCGTCCGAAGGAGAGCGTGGCTTGTACGGCTGCCCGTCTATGCGCAGCTCTCCGGTGTAGGGGTCGGCCCCGAAAATGGCGCGCATGAGTTCGGTTCGCCCGGAGCCGGTGATACCCGCGAAGCCGATGATCTCGCCGGCACGCAGCGTGAAGGAGATGTCGTGTACCAGCTTGGTTCGCGCAATGTTCTTGGCCTCTAACAACACCGTGCCGGGAGCCACCACTCGCTTAGGATAAACATCCTTCAGCTCGCGCCCGATCATGAGTCTCACCAGATCGTCCATTGTCACATTGGAGATCAGCCGGGTATCAACATAGCGCCCGTCTTTAAAGACCGTCACCTCGTCGGCCAGCTCAAAGATCTCCTTCATGCGATGGGAGATGTAGATGATGCCGATGCCCTTTGCCTGAAGCGATCGCACCACCTCAAAAAGCTTTTCGAGATCCTTTTCGCCCAGCACCGCCGATGGCTCGTCCATGATCAGGATGCGAGTCTGGCGATTCAGGGATTTGGCGATCTCGACAAGCTGCTGCTCGGCCACCGAGAGTGTCGCCGTAAGGGTATCTACTGAAAAGGTGACGCCCAGGATGTCCAGAATCTCACGCGCACGCTGCTTGACCTGTACCCAATCAACGGCGATGCCCTTTTTGGGCAAATGCCCCAGGAAAATATTCTCCGCGACGGTCAGATTGCGGGCGAGGTTAAATTCTTGGTAAATGGTCGAGATACCCAGGGCCTGCGCGTCTTGCGGGCTGCGGATCTCAACCGGCTGGCCCTCAAAGAAGATCTCGCCTTCGTCTTTGGTATACGCGCCCGAGAGAATCTTGATCAGGGTGGATTTACCGGCTCCATTTTCACCCAACAGGGCGTGTACCTGCCCTTCCCGCACGGTCAGATTGACGCCTTGCAGCGCCTTCACGCCGGGGAAAGACTTGCCGATACCCTTCATTTCGAGCAACACTTTGCCTGGAGCAGAACTCATGGTGTTCTCCTGTATGGCTACTTGCCCCGGTGGGTGAGGTAGTCAATCGAGACCGCCACAATCACCAGGATACCGGTGATCAGCACTTGGTAGATCGTCCCGACACCCATGAGCTGTAGGCCGTTACGGAAAACGCCGACGATCAGCGCACCAATCAGCGTGCCCATAATCTGGCCGCGCCCGCCCAGCAGACTGGTGCCGCCCAGCACCACGGCGGTAATGCTGTCGAGGTTGCCGGTCTGACCTGCCTGCGGATCACCGACGCCGGTACGCGAGACCAGCAGCAGCCCGGCGATCCCGTAGCTGATCGCGGCCACGATGTAGACTCCGGTCAGCACGACTTTGGTGTTGATACCGGCCAAGCGGGCCGCCTCCGGGTTATCGCCCACCGCATAGACAGCGCGGCCTGCGGGGGTTGAGCGCAGGACGTACCAGGTGATCGCGTAGAGGATAACCATGAGAACCGAGCCGTAGGTAATCTCGGTGCCACCAATGTTAAAGGTGTTGCCGAGGTAGAGCAGCGAAGGAGGCAATTTGGTAATCGTCGAGGTGGTGTAAATTCGCACCAGGGCATAGGCAATATTGTAGGTGCCGAGGGTCACGATGAAGGCAGGCAAGCCAATGCCCGTGATCAGCGAGCCATTCAACAGGCCAAAGGCGATGGAGACAAACAGGCCCACCAGGATCGCCAGGGCCGGATGCATGCCAGATTGCACGGCGAGTCCGGTTGTAAGTACCGATGCCAGGGCCATGATCATGCCGTTGGAAAGATCAATTCCGCCGGTCAAAATCACCAACGTTTGCCCAATCGCCAGGGTACCAACCACCATCACCTGTTGGATAATTAAAGAAAGATTCGCACCAGTCAGAAATTTATCGCTTTGCGTGGCAAAGAAAATACTGGCCAGCACGAGTGCGGCAAGTGGCCCCATGATCGGCGAAGCCAGCAGCATGTCCAGAATACTGGAACGCCGCTTGGTGGCATTACTCACAACTGCGCCCATGAGCGATACTCCTCAATGAGAAGAGCGGCAGTGGGCACATTCCCACTGCCGCCCATTCAACCTAGACTACTTCGTTCCCCAGCAGTTCTCCAGACCGTATTTGGAGTCCTTGCTGTCCACGCCGGTCTGGGCCTTGTCGGTGATCAGAGTCACGCCGGTGTCGGTGTAGCCGGTGACCTTCTCGCCGGTCTTGGCGTACTTGACCAGGGCATCTACGCCGAGCGAGGCCATGCGCAGCGGGTACTGCTGCGAGGTAGCGGCGATCTGGCCGTCCACCACGCCCTGCACACCCTGGCAGCCACCGTCCACGGAGACGATCAGGATGTCCTTCTCCTTACCCGCAGCCTTGATCGCCTGGTAGGCACCAAAGGCAGCCGGCTCGTTGATGGTGTAAACCAGGTTAATGTCGGGGTTCTTGCTCAGGCAGTTCTCCATCGCGGTCTGGCCTTCAGCCTGATCGCCGTGGGTGTCCTGAGTACAGACCACTTCGGGAGAGGTGATCAGATCGGAGGAGGTTGGCTCGGCCTTGCCCAGACCGAAGCCCTGGAGGAATCCGTTGTGGCGCTGCGCACCGACGGTGATGCCGGGGGCCAGATCGAGGGTGGCGATGATCGGCTTCTTGGTGCCCATAGCCTTCACGGCCCACTCGCCAATCAGGAGGCCAGCGTTGAAGTTGTTGGTTGCGAACAGCGCGTCTACGGCGCTCTCCGGCTCGGTCGCGGTGTCGAGGGCGATCACCAGCACGCCCTTGGCGCGGGCCTTCTCGATGCTCGGCACAATCGCCTTGGTGTCGCTGGGGGTGATCAGAATGCCCTTGGCCCCGGCGTTGACCATGTTCTCAAGCGCCGTAACCTGACCCTCGTTGTCGCCATCCTTCGCGCCAGCGCCGGTGAGCAGCTTCACGCCCAGCTCGTCGGCCTTCGCCTGTGCGCCTTCGCGCATCTTCACAAAGAAGGGGTTCGTGTCGGTCTTGGTGATCAGGCCGATGATAATCTGCTCGCCAGTGGTGGCGGCAACGGGAGCCGTGGCAGCGGGAGCTGTCGTGGCGGCGGCGGCGGGAGCTGTCGTGGCGGCGGCGGCGGGAGCCGTCGTGGCGGCTGCCGGTGCGGTTGTGGCCGCTGCCGGTGCCTTCGTGGGTGTCGCAGCAGTACCGCCACAGGCGGACAGGATGCCGAGCGAGGCCGCCGCTACCCAGGTGAGCCCAATCCGTTGGAAATACTTCTGTCGCAGAACCATGTGGTACCTCCATTGTACCTTATTCGCGCCGGCATACAATCCGGCTGACAACGTTGTCATTGACAATAGCACAGAGATCGCCACTAGTCAAGAAGCAATATATAGGCTATACTTCGTAAAGTTCTATGACACACTTAGCAAGGCGTTGACAACGTTGACAGAACAAACAGCAAACAGCGAACAAGCGATAGAGCGTGTCTCGACCATGCGCGATGTCGCCGCAATAGCGGGCGTGAGCATCAAAACCGTCTCACGCATTATCAACCAAGAGCCCGGCGTCTCCACCGAGTTGGCGGCACGTGTTCAGGATGCCATTCGTCTTTTGGGGTATCAGCAGAATACGACTGCTAGCAGCCTACGGCGCAGTAATCAGCGCACCTTGACCATTGGCCTGCTGCTCGACGATGTCGCTAACCCGTTCTCGTCAACGCTCCACCGGGCCATCGAAAAGGTCGCGCATGACCACGATACACTCGTCTTTGCGGTCAGCAGCGATCAGGAGGTTGCGCGTGAGGATCAGTTGATCCGCGCTATGGCCGCCCGCCGCGTTGATGGCCTGATCATCGTGCCGAATAGCACGGGAGCCGCTGGTCTCCAGCAGTTTCAACGCCTGCACCGGCCCGCCGTCTGTATTGACCGACCCGCTGTTATTCCCAACGTAGACAGTGTGCTGGCCGATAATCGCACGGGTACCCGTACCGCCATCCAGCATCTGGCCGCCCACGGCCATCGGCGAATTGCCTTTTTGGGCGACCGCGAGACAATCTGGACAGCCGCCGAGCGTTATCTCGGCTATATCGAGGCTCTTGCGCTAGAAGGACTGACCCTCGACCGGCAGCTTGTGCGCCAGAATCTAAGCAGCAGCGCCATCGCGGAGCAGGCCACCCTCGATCTGCTCGATAGTGAGTCGCCACCCACCGCACTCTTCACCGGGCAGAACCTGATCACGTTCGGTGCCGTATGCGCCCTCCAGCGGCGCGGCCTTCAGCAGCGGGTGGCTCTCGTCGGCTTCGACGATTTCTTGCTCGCC
>CAIXLU010000150.1 GCA_903920315.1 uncultured Oscillochloris sp. | reverse complement strand
CGACGCCATTGATGCAAACTTCGCCGCCGACAATGCGACAAAGGCAAAGGCGATCCTTGAGGCAACCGCCAAGGGCGGGCTCTTCGTGATTGTGCAGGACATCTACCCCACCGAGACGACTCGCTACGGCCATGTGGTGCTGCCGGCGGCGGCCTGGGGCGAGAGCCCGATCACCAGCATTAACGGCGAGCGCCGTCTGCGACTCTACGAGCAGTTCATGGACCCGCCCGGCATCGCCGAACCCGACTGGAAGATCTTTGGGCGGCTGGCGACGCGGATCGCGGCCCTGGCTACCGCCGATGGTAAGGCCGACATCGCGACACGCTTCACCGGCTTCGCCTGGAAGACCGCCGAAGAGGTCTTTCTGGAGGGCGGCGCCACCTTCGGCGACGGGGTGAAAGCCAGCACCGAGCGCTACAAGGGTGTGGACTACGCCTTCCTCAAGGCCGCCGGGAATAACGGTATCCAGACTCCGGTGACGATGGTGAACGGCAAGCCCGAGGGTCGGGTGCGCTACTTCACCAACGGCGAGCCCTTCTACACCGACAGCGACAAGGCCAAGCTCCAGCCGACCCCGTGGCCCGGTTTCCCGGCCATTGTCCAGGCTCAGATTGACAAGTACCCCTACTTCCTGACCAACGGGCGCAATAACAACTGGCAGAGTTTCTACAACGACCAGCGCGTTCCCTTCCACGCCGAGCGCGTGCCGCTGCCCTTCGTCGAGATCAGCGCCGAGGATGCCAAGAAGGAGGGGCTGACCGCTGGCGATATTGTGCAACTCTTCAACGATTACGGTGAGACCATCGCCTACACCGTGATTAGCACCAGCGTCAAGCCCGGTGTGATCTTCATGCTCTTCGCCCACCCCAAGGGCAGCATGAATAGCCTGACCACGCCCTATGTGGATCCGGAGGTGATCATCCCCTACTACAAGGGCAGCGCGGCGGGCATCCGTCGTTTGGGTCGCCTGGAGGATCTCGATGCCCGGCTGACCTACAAGCCAGGGAACCTTGAGACGGTTGGGTAGCGACGACTGTGCCGACATGTGCCAGATTCGCTGGCACATGTCGGCACGACACTAAGCAATGTAATACAAGGAAGGTTGCATGACGACCCTGGATCTCGTTGCGCCACCCCAACTCACGGCCCTGCTGGAGCAATCGGCGGAATTGCACCGCCACCTCTGTCCACGCCAGGTCATCGGGGCGCGGATGGGGATGTACGCAGGTATGCGGCTTGACCTGGAGTTGCCCCAATCCACCAAACGCCTAATCACCTTTGTCGAGACCGATGGCTGCTTCACCGATGGGGTGAGCGTGGCCACGGGCTGCTGGATGGGCCGACGTACAATGCGTCTGATAGATGAGGGCAAGGTGGCGGCGACCTTCGTGGACTCGCAGACCGGGCGAGCAGTACGAATCTGGCCCAACCCGGCAGCTCGCGTTCTGGCCCCCAGCTACGCGCCCGATGCGCAAAGTCGCTGGCACGCCTATATGACGGCCTACCAGGTCATGCCAGATCACGAACTGTTTGAGGTCCAACCCGTCACACTCAGCATTGACCTCAAGGCGCTGATCAGCCGCAACGGGGTACGCGCCGTTTGCGATCAATGCGGTGAAGAAATTATTAACGAGCGCGAGGTGCGCCGCGATGAGCAAACCCTCTGCCGGGGCTGCGCCAACGGGGCATACTACCGGCTAGGCGCATCGGTGGAGCATGAGTAGGTGAGCGCCGCGATCATCCTTGCGGGCGGACACAGCACACGCATGGGCCAAGATAAACGGCGTCTGCGTTTCTGGGGGCCGCAGGGGCCGACCCTGCTCGCGCATACGGTCGCGCTGGCGGCAAGCGTGTGCGCCGACGAGATCATCGTGGTACTGAACGATCCACAGGCGTGGCCCGATCTACCCGCGCACCTCGTACCTGACGCCTACCCCGGCGCTGGCCCGCTGGGCGGGTTGGCGAGTGGCCTGATGGCGCTAACGGCGGATCGGGCGTTGCTCCTGGCCTGCGATATGCCGTTGCTCCAGCCCAATCTCTTGCGGGCAATGCTGGCGGCACCGCTTGATGGCGATGCGCTTGTACCGCGTCGGTTGGTTCCCCAGGATGGATCGCAGCAGGGTCACGATCTCGAACCGCTCCTCGCCGTCTACCGCCACACATGTCTCCCCATCATTACGGAGTGTCTGGCGCAGGATGAACGGCGCATGGGCGCAGCACTGCGCCACCTCACGGTACGCTACCTCGACCCGGCCTGGTGGATGCACTACGACGCCGATGGTCGCTCATTTCTCAATCTCAACCGCCCGGATGATCTCGCGTGCGCCGCGCATGTGCTTGACATCGTGCAGCCTGAAACACGAGAAAAGAGGGTGATTTGACAAGATAGGAAAGGTCGAGTATACTCCTCAACGTTGCGAGCGACGGACGGTTTCACTCTTCGGAGGCAAACCTAAGACAAGACAGTGGGAACCGAGCGACGGACAATCTAGTCCTCATCTCGATGCTAGGGTCACGATGGTGGCGCTAGTTTTTTGTTCGCATCGTCCCTGCCTCCAACACGCACCTTTCCAATCGAGTG
>CAIXLU010000149.1 GCA_903920315.1 uncultured Oscillochloris sp. | reverse complement strand
GTGGCCGATCACGCAAGCTCCCACATCTTCGCTCGCGCAGAGGGAGAGGAAGGCGTCAATACTCGTGGGCGGTACCGCCAGCACCATACGCTCTTGGGCCTCGGAGAGCCAGACCTCCCAGGGCTGGAGGCCAGCGTACTTCAGCGGCACCTGCTTCAATTCCACCGACACACCCGTCTCGGCACCAATTTCGCCCACGGCGGAAGAGAGACCACCCGCACCGCAGTCGGTAATTCCGCTGTAGAGACCCAGATCGCGGGCCTGGAGCAGCACATCGAGCAGCTTCTTCTCGGTGATCGGGTCGCCGATCTGCACGGCGCTACCCACTTCGGCGGCGGTGCTATGAGTCAGCTCAATGCTGCTGAATGTCGCACCGTGGATACCATCGCGCCCGGTGCGACCGCCCAGCACTACCACCGCATCGCCGGGACGGATGTTGTGCGGGTTGGATCCACGCGGGGCAATACCCAAGGTGCCGCAGTAAACCAGCGGGTTGGCGGTGTAGCCGGGATCGAACAGCACCGCCCCGTTTACGGTGGGGATGCCCAACTTGTTGCCATAATCGCGCACACCCGCCACCACACCTGCCGCGATACGCTGGGGAGAAAGGACGCCCTCGGGCGGGCTATCATCAGGCGGGCCGAAGCAGAGGACATCGGTGTTAGCAATCGGTCGTGCCGAGACCCCCAGCACATCGCGGATCACCCCACCCACGCCGGTATTCGCCCCGCCGAAGGGTTCTAGGGCGCTGGGGTGGTTATGCGTCTCCACCTTAAACGAAACCTCGTGATCCTCGCCAAAGGCGATGATCCCGGCGTTATCTACAAATGCTGAAAGCACCCACTCGTCGCTGCGAGCCGCCAGTATCTTTTGGGTAGCCACCATCAGGAAGGTCTTGATCATGCTGTCAATCTCGACCTCATCCTGCTCCAGCATGTTTAGCATCGGGTAGAGCAACGCATTCTGCCTCCTACCTCCTGCCTCCTGACCCCTGACCCCCGACCCCTGATCCCCGACCCCTAACCCCTGACCCCGATACCTCACCTTGGCCTTAAACGTCTTATGGCTACAGTGTTCGCTCCACGTCTGAGCAATCGTCTCCAGTTCACCGTCGCTAGGGTCGCGGCCAAGCTGAGCGAAGTAGTCGCGCACAGCGCGCATCTCGTCGAGGTCGAGGGCCAGGATGCCAGTGCGGCTGATCCGCAGCAACTCGTCGTCGTCGGCGGCGCGCAGGGGCACGCGAGCGATAACGGGCTCAACCGAGGCGGGCGACGACACCAGCGCGGTGTAGAAAGCCATGCGGGCCTGCGGGCCATCGTCGGGATGGTAGACGAGCGTGGTCTGCACGAGGTCAACGGCCAGTTCTTTGGCGCGGATCTGCGGATCTGTTGACGCGGGCAGCAGGTAGCGACTGAGGGCGCGGGCCTGTTCAACCGTCGTCACACCCAGGCGACGGGCACCCTCGGCGGCGCTCTCGCCCGCGTTATCGGTGACACCGGGACGATAAGCGACCTCGACCACGCCGACGGCGCGTGTCCCCAGATCCTCTGCGGCCAGCGAGTCGGGCGAAAGTTCGCACCAGTTCACCCGCTGCACCACCGGGTCGTGGAGCAATTCTGTCGCCATACGTGCCACATCGGCGGGAGAGAGTAGGAAACCAGAGAGCAGATACAGCGTGTGGACAAACTCGCCCTCGGCGGGCAACTCGTGTGGGGCAACGGTGACAAGAAAATGGGGCATGGCGCATCCAGGGTGGTGGCGGCTTCCGGGGCTTCGATTGTAGCCGATAGGGGATGGTGCGTCAAGGCTGACGATGAAAGGGGCGAGGCGAGCGCAGCGCTCGCCTCGCCCCTACACACTCACCCTCTGTACGCCAGCAGCCGCAGGCCGTTGAGTACCACCAGGATCGTCGAACCCTCGTGTCCGACCACACCGAGCGGCAGCGGCACCCCAATCGTCAGGGTTGAGATCACCAGCACCACCACCACGCTCATGGCGAAGGCGATGTTCTGCCAGACCACGCGCTGGGTGTGCTTGCTGAGGCCCACGGCGTAGCCGATGGCTCCCAGGTCATCGGACATCAGCACGATGTCGGCAGTCTCTAGTGCCGCGTCGGTGCCCGCCGCGCCCATCGCAATCCCGCTAGAGGCAGCGGCCAGGGCGGGGGCGTCATTCACACCGTCACCCACCATTGCCACCGGGCCATATTTCTTGCCCAGCTCCTCCACAATGCGCAGCTTATCCTCGGGCAGCAGCCCGGCGTGAACCTCGTCAATCCCCAGACGGCGACCCATGGCCTCGGCCACGCGAACGTTGTCGCCGGTGAGCATCACTACCCGTTCGATACCGGCGGCGCGCAGGGCAGCCAGTTTCTCGGCGGCGTCGGGGCGCTCACGATCCATCACCGTTACCAGGCCCAGCCAGCGCGAACCGCGATGAGCCAGCAGTACCGTGCCACGGCCATCGTCGGCCAGGCGATCCATCTCCGTCAGCAACTCGGCGGGAACCGTGATGCCTGCCTGAGTCATCAGGCGTGGCGAGCCAACCAGGGTTTCCTGACCGTCCCAACTGGCGCGCACACCCATGCCGGTGACAGCGGAGAATTTCTCGGGTTCGGCGGGGGCCAGCCCCTGGGTTGTGGCGTAGGCCATAATCGCTCGGGCAATCGGATGTTCGCTCGACAGCTCGGCACGGGCGACCGCCTCAAGCAGTTCGTCCTTACTCACGCCGGGTTGGGGCAGTACATCGGTCAGCTCAGGGCGACCAAAGGTGAGCGTGCCGGTCTTATCGAAGGCCACCACCTTCACCTTGCTCAGCTCCTCCAGGTGGGCACCGCCCTTGAACAGCACGCCACGGCGAGCGGCATTAGCAATCGCGCTGAGCAGTGCGGCTGGCACACTGATCACCAGGGCACAGGGCGAGGCCACCGTGAGCAGCACCATGCCCTTGTAGAAGTTCTCGCCGAAGTTCACGCCGAAGATCGGCGGCACGAGGATAATGAAGAGCAGCACCGAGACAATCACGCTCATCGCGTAGTACTGCTCGGCTCGGTCAAGGAAACTCTGGGTGCTGGCTTTGCGCGACTGCGCCTCGCTGACCATATTGATGATCCGGGCCAGGGTACTCTCGCTGGCGGGCTTGGTCACCAACATATCTAGGGCACCGTTCGTATTGAGCGTACCAGCAAGCACATGGGCACCCTCGCTGCGATGGACGGGCATTGACTCGCCGGTAATCGCCGACTCGTCGAAATTGCCGCTACCGCGCTGGATCGTCCCGTCGAGGGGCACGCGGTCGCCGGGGCGCAGCAGCACCACATCACCCACCTGCACCGCCTCAAGCGCCACCGCCACCGTCTGGTCGCCGCGCCGAACATTCACCGTATCAGGGCGCAGTTCCATCAGCGCCGAGATCGCCCGCTCGGTGCGACGCATCGCGTAGCCCTGAAGAACATTGCTCAGCGAGAAGAGGAAGAGCAGAATGGCCCCCTCAGTCCAGGCATCCACATAAGCCGCACCGATGGCGGCGATAACCATCAGCAGGTCAACCTCAATCTTGCGCTCGCGCAGGGCCGCAATAATCGCCCGCACAGCGTAGAAGCCACCCACGAAGTAGGTGAGCAGGTTCACCGCCAAGTGTACCCTGGCCTGAGCGCCAAAGGATGTCGTCATCAGGCCAGCCGCGATCCCAACCAGGGTGAGTGCCACAAAGAGCGGCTCAACGATTTCGTCATTGATCGGCAACCGCGCATTGGGACGATTCTTGGGGTGGCTGTGTGTAAGTGTAGACATTGAAATTCTCCTGTACCTGGAAGAGACGCCCTGGCGGGGCGTCTCTTCCTAAGGTTTCAAACCAGCGTGACAGTTTGGGTACCTGCACCGCGTCCTGTTGCGGCACATCTGCAATCTAAAATCTAAAATCTGCAATCTAAAATCTGCCTAATGCAGCACGTGTTGATCGTCAGGGTCAAGTTTTAGGAGCAGGTCATCGCCAAGGCGTGCGAAGATCCGCTGCGCAAACAACTCCATCCAAATAAACTGGCGGGCGATCATGACCATATTTAGGTTTGAGGTGACAGTCGCAGCCGAGATATGGTGTCCGCTCGCGATCAAAAATTCGCCCTCGTCGGCAACGACGATCAGCGTCTCCTGCATGCGGTGCAGCTCGGTTTCACGTTTGGGATGGCGCACCACCTGTCCAAGGGCGAAGGACGTATCACCTGTGAGGATAACCCCCAGGGCCACACCGCGAGCGTGCGCAGCCTCCAGATGATGGCGCAGTGCGTGTACGTCGGCATCGGTGAGAACCAGCATCAACTCGCACGTCACCGCGTCAATCATGTTGGCGGCGTACGCCAGAGCCTCACGCCGCCCGCTGAAGTTCCAGAGCCGCCCGGCCTCCTCGCGGTTGTAGAGCGGGAGCAGGCTCGCCCGCAGGTTCGCCGCCCGCTCGCGGGCCTCGCGCTCATAGCGGTCGAGCAACATCGCTGGGGGCACGGGGCGGTAGAGCGTGGCTTTCTCCTCAAGCGAGCGCAACACTGCCCCACGTGCCTCCAAACGGCCAAGCGCCTCGTAAACCATTGAGCGCGGCACGCCCGATGTTTTGCTGATCTGGTAGCCGGTAGCGGGGTTTTCGCCAAGCAGCGCAAGATAGACCTTCGCCTCGTACTCGGTCATCCCCAGGTCTGTGAGTTGGTCAATCAGGTTGTGCATATTTTTTAGTAGTTTGAATACGAACTACTGTTAGCAGTGTACTCCAGGCCGATGGGTTTGTCAATAATTGTGGGGGTAAAGAATCGGCACCGGATGCGTGTGGAACACCACACGCATCCGGTGCCGATGCATTGCCTACAGGTTCAGAGCGCGAAACTAGAAGATCGGATCCGACGGGCTCGTGAAGGGCGGCTGCTCTTGAGGAGGGGAGCCAAGGGTATCCGTGGTTCCCGTAGAGAGCAGATCGTTTGAGCTGATCACATCGGGTGCCGGTGTGGTGTCCACCGTACTGCCGGCACCAGGGATCGGCAACTCTAGCCCGCCGGAGTTGAGTTGAAGGGTGGCGATGCTCAGGAAGCCACTCGTGGCACCCTTGGCGCTAAAATCGTACTCGCCGATGGGCAGTCGCTCATCCAGGTGGACATCGGCAAAGAACTCGCCGTTCGCGTCAGCGTACTGCGAGGGCAGGCCGCGCACCGCGTTATCTGGCAGAGTCATCCACACATCAACCCGCTCGAAGGGGCTAAAGCGCTTGCCCTGCACCTCGAAGGTTGTGCCCTGGCCGCCATTGCGTGCGGACGGGAAGGCCACCCGCAGTTGCGACCACCCGTTCTGGTACGAGGCCCGCGACGTGAGGTTGAAGCGCGTGATCACCTGATAGCCGCTGGCATTGCCCAAAGCGGTGAAGGCGTAGATGCCGGTTGGGTGGTTGGAGTTGAATTCGAAAGGTGCCGAGAACGAGCCAATGTCGTTGGTAATCGGCTGGTAGGGGAACGAGAAGACCACCCCGTCGGGTGCCGTGATCCAGATCGAGATCACCTCACTGGCCACAAAGCCGCGCCCGAAGATGTTCACCAGGGCACCCTGCTGGCTGCTCAGGTCACCCGTGGTGTTATCCTCGACGATCAATACTGCCTGGCCAGGGTTCGGCTCCGGCCCTGTCCGTGGGATCACCACAAAGTTAGACACGACGACGCGGTTGCTCTGGAGTCCATGGGCGGTGAAGGTGTAGCAGCCGTAGGGCCACTTGTTGGTTGCCAAGAAGGGGAAGTAGAAGTCGCCGCCAATGTCGGTGTTGCTAATCCAGGGGAAGTTTGCCGGCATGTCAATCACGCCGTCGAGACCATTGATCGGGATTTCCACCCCGTTGAAGATGAAGGTCGCCACCGAATTCTGTAGCGAATTTCGGTCGCTGATGCTGGTGACCACCGGGCTGAGGACGCGACCATCGGGGAAGGTGAACGAGATCGAAACCGGCTCGTTTGGCCAGAACTGCTGAAGTTCGAGGCCGAAGTTCGAGCCTTGGTATCCGGCAGGCACAACTTGGCCCGTCTGTGAGCAGGTAGCAGATGCTGGCCCCTGGACGGCTATCACGGCGCTTGCGGCGGAAGAGCGGTAGCTGAAGAGGCTAAAGACCGTCACGAGCGACAACGACAGGCCCAGCGCGACAAAGATCTTACTGTTTTTGCGAATCATTTGGTGTTCCTCATTCCCAGTTACTGTTGATGCACGATGCAGGCGTGGGGTTGCCCACGATCATAGCCGTTCCTTACTCAATGACTCCTTTCCCCCCCACATTGGATTGTAGAGACAGCAATGCCTACCCTCGCCGAAGGCGACGAGGCGAACGGTGGCGAACAATAACATCGCCGCTATTGTGATGGTTTGAGAGAAGGGATACCCGCCCTTTGGCGGGGGCGACGCTATAATGCTATAGTACGAACCGGGACTAAAACAAACAAGCTGCGTATATTACGGCAGCCTTACAGCACATGATCAGAAGATGACAGAAGAATTGTGTATGTGGGTCATAAAGCGTGGGGGCGACGTAGGGGGGATTGGCGCGTATCACCAATTCCGCATGCTTCGCCCCTTTATCATGGTGGCGATCATGATCGCTCTCGCGCCAGGAGTATCCCGCGCTGGCGGAATCTCGCTGGGGGCACGGACGACCTTCGAGCGCGCCCTGTTGATTAGCGATGGCGCACATCAGCAGATGATCGTCACGGTGGATCTGAGCGAGGCGAATCCTCACACCGCTGTTATTTTTCCTGTGCCCGCCACACCTACGGTGGATCAGCCTGCCAACGGCGAGGCTCTGTTGCGTTATGTGGCGGAGGTCACACAACCACTTGTCAATCGCACGAGCCGCTATGTCTGGCGCACGCAGGGCCGTGATTCGCGTGGCGCTGTCGCGTCTCCCATCCCTGGCGTGAACGTTATCAAACAACAGACCTTGGGCGGATTCACGGTGGCCAGCTTGTCCGCCACCGATCCGCAGGCGCTCCAGAACTGGCTGACGGCGAACGACTATACGCTTCCCGCTGCCGCCGTGCCGATCCTGAAGGCGTATGTGGCCGACGGCTGGACGTTCGTTGCCGTGAAGCGTGATGCGGGCAAACCTGAGGGTTCTCTCTCCGCGCTGCGCATTCGCTACGCCGGGACAACGCCCGTCTACCCTATGCGTCTCGGCGTTCTCTCCGACCGGCCCGTGAGCGTCGATCTTTTTGTCCTTAGCGCCCACCGCAGCCAGGTGGCGAATCTTCCTACAATCTTTGCTGGCCCGCTGAGCAGTCTCAATCCGCCACCCACCAGCGATCTGGCCGCACTGATGGCCGGTGCGCCCTACCTTACCCGGATGCGCTCCGCCGATCTCGTCCCGGCCAGCCTTACGTCCGACATAACAATTGGGCAGGCACCCAGCGATGAGCCTTACCGCGAGGTCGTCACCGTCTTCCAGGAGATCGCCCTCAGCGACTACGCCCTGCTGGGGATGGCTCTCTGCATGGCGGCATTCTCGCCCATCGCATTTGTATTGGCCCTGAGCATCCGCCGCCGGATTGAGCGGCTAGTGCCGAAGGAGCTTTGATGCGAGTCTGGATCGATGTGTGTTAGCATTCGCACATTGACATTTTATCGCTGCCGTGGTATCCAGAAATAAGAACGCCTGTCAACAGAAAACCCACCCCCAGCCAGCAAAGCATGAGGTGGGTCGTCTGTACGTATAGATATGTTAGGCTGATTCTAGCACGTCCCTCGCCCTCCGGCAAGGTGGGTCGCAGCCCAACACGACACATCAAACGAACACCGTTGCTCAGCCTGCACGCTGAGTCAATAAGATACCCGCTCAGATCGCATCAGAGTTGTACTGAGTGGACATGCGGAAAGAACTGCGCCTCTATGACCGACACCCCCGTCAACCTGGGTTGGATCGCCAACTTTATCTGGGGCATTGCCGATGATGTGCTGCGCGATGTCTATGTGCGCGGCAAATACCGCGATGTCATCCTGCCGATGACGGTGATCCGCCGACTCGATGTGTTGCTTGAGTTGACCAAACCGGCGGTTCTGAAGATGAAGGCCCAGCTTGATGCGGCGGGGGTCTCGAATCAGCATGCAGCGCTCTGCCAAACCGCCGGTGAGTCGTTCTACAACGCATCTCCGTTTACCCTGCGTGATCTCAAGGCGCGCACGCGCCAGCAGCAGCTCAAGGCCGACTTCGAGGCGTACCTCGATGGCTTCTCGCCGAATGTGCAGGAGATCCTGGAAAAATTCAAGTTCCGCAATCAGATTGCGACGTTGGTGGATGCCGATATTCTCGGCAGCATGATCGAGAAATTTCTCGACCCTGCGATTAACCTCAGCCCGAATCCGGTACTCGACGCGCACGGCACTGTGCGGCTTCCGGCCCTCGATAACCACACGATGGGCACACTCTTTGAGGAGCTAATCCGCCGCTTCAACGAGGAGAATAACGAGGAGGCGGGCGAACACTTCACCCCACGTGATGTGGTGCAACTGATGGCCGACCTGATCTTCTTGCCAATTGCCGACCAGATCGTCTCAGGTACCTACCTGGTGTACGACGGAGCCTGCGGCACCGGCGGCATGCTCACGGTTGCGGAGGATCGGCTCTACGCCCTGGGCCGCGAGCACGGCAAGGATGTCTCGATCCACCTCTTCGGCCAGGAGGTGCAGCCCGAGACGTTTGCGATCACTAAGGCCGACCTGCTGCTCAAGGGCGAGGGCGCGGAGGCCGAGAATATGAAGTATGGATCCACCCTCTCAGCCGATGCCTTCCCGACGCATGAGTTCGACTTTATGCTCTCGAATCCGCCCTACGGCAAGAGTTGGAAGACCGACCTGGAGCGGCTGGGCGGTAAGGGCGAGATCAAAGACCCGCGTTTTATCTTCGCCTACGGCGACGATCCAGAGTACAGCCTGGTGACGCGCTCTAGCGACGGCCAGTTGATGTTCCTGGCCAACAAGCTCCGCAAGATGAAGCAGAATTCGCCGCTGGGCAGCCGGATCGCCGAGGTGCATAACGGCTCGTCGCTCTTTACCGGCGATGCGGGCCAGGGCGAGAGCAATATCCGGCGCTGGATTATTGAGAACGACTGGCTGGAGGCGATTGTCGCACTGCCGCTGAATATGTTCTACAACACCGGCATTGCTACATACATCTGGGTGCTGACCAACCGCAAGCCCGCTCACCGCCAGGGCAAGGTGCAACTCATTGATGCGACGGCCTGGTTCGAGCCGCTGCGCAAGAACCTGGGCAAGAAGAACTGCCGCTTCGCGGAGACCGATATGCGCCGGGTTGTTGAGTCGTTCCTGGCCTTCGCGGAGAGCGAGCAGTCGAAGATCTTCCCAAACAAGGCGTTTGGCTACTCGAAGATTACGGTCGAGCGCCCGCTGCGGCTCACGGTTGATCTGGCTGATGTGGCCCGCGCCCGTTTCCGCAAGGCGTGTCTGGCTGCGAACGAGGAGTTGCTGGCCGATCTGATTGACACGCTGGCCGCCAAACTCGGCCATGGCCCGCACCGCAATTACAACCGCTTTCTCGTGGCCCTTGAGCAGCAGCGCCAGGATGTGAAGCTGACGGCCAAGCGCCTGAAGCTCATTCAGAGCGCACTGGCGACCCGTGATGAGACCGCCGAGCCGGTGATCAGCAAGGTGTATCGAGGCGCAAAGGCCGTAGCCGACCCGCTGCACGGGCGTTTCGCCGTGACTCTGGAGGGCAAACCCGCCGTGGTGGAGTACGAGCCGGACAGCGAATTGCGCGACACGGAGCAGGTGCCGCTGTTGGAGCAAAGCGGCATCGCGGCCTTCATCAAGCGCGAGGTGCTGCCCTATGTGCCCGACGCCTGGGTTGACCAAGACGCCACCAAGGTTGGCTACGAGATCTCGTTCACGCGCTACTTCTACAAGCCCCAGCCGCTCCGCACGCTGGAGGATATCCGCGCCGAGATCGAGGCGCTGGAGCGTGAGACCGAGGGACTGCTGGGGAGTATCCTGGTTGATTGATGAGGACGTGCGATGAGCAATTTTCTTGATCGTATTACGGTCAATCCAGATATTTGTCATGGAAAGCCCGTGATCCGTGGACTACGCTATCCGGTCGAGACCATGCGTGAACTGCTGAGTTCGGGCATGACGATTGATGACGTTCTGGCGGATTATGCTGACCTTGAACGCGAAGATATGCTTGCGGTGCTTGAGTACGCAACCCGTCTCAGCCAGATCAAACGCATCGAGCGGCTCGCTGCATGAAATTTATTATGGAAACAAGGAGAACTCAGTGCCATACTGGCAACTTTTCTACCATATTGTTTGGTCAACACGTGATCGTGAACCACGTATCACGCCTGACGTAGAGCCGATCATCTACGATTTTCTGCGTGCAAAAGCCTTCGGTCTTGGCGGGATTGTCTACGCGCTCAATGGTATGGCTGATCATGTACACATGGTCGCCTCCGTCCCGCCAAAAATCGCGCTATCAACCTTCATCGGCCAGGTCAAGGGCGTTACGACGGCAAAGTACAATAAGCTTGTTGCCCCTGACCATCCAATCTACTGGCAGCAGGAGTACGGCGTTTTCTCATTTGACCGCAAACGCCTGCCTGCGGTCGTGGCCTATGTTGATCGACAGAAACAGCATCACGCTGCCCGAGAGGTCATACCGGTACTTGAATGCGATAGTGAGGAACCCTCAACGCCTATCGCGGAACTCCCTGTGTACTATGGAGATTTCCAAGAGCTAAGAGATCTGCTCTAGCTGTTCTGTTGGGCTAACCCGCGTCAGCGGGCGCTGCCTCAGCCCAGGGCTTTCGCCCATCGGCGGGTATCGTACCGCTGACAGCGTGCCGCTTCAGCGGCACGCTAGATACGACGCCCGCTGACGCGCGCGACTGAACCATAACGCCCAGGGCTTGCGCCCATCGGCGGGTATCGTACCGCTGACGGCGTGCCGCTGAAGCGGCGCGCTAGATACGACGCCCGCTGACGCGGGCTACTGAACCTTAAAGCCCAGGG
>CAIXLU010000148.1 GCA_903920315.1 uncultured Oscillochloris sp. | reverse complement strand
TTCCAGCGTGCCACGGCCCTGATCTGTGCCTGCGAGCAGATCCGCCGGGGGAACCCGGCCCGCTGGGGTAGCACGCCCTTCCGCATTGGCCTCTGGGTCGGCCAGCGCACGACGCCCAACACCACCGACCAGAGCGATGAGTCGCTCAAACGCGAGCATGGCCACTACGGTCGTTCCAGCAGCGTCGGCGGCAGCGGCTCGCCTGCCCAACTCACCAACTGCCCCTGGTGCGGCGCGAAGATCCATGCCGAGAAGGGCCATATCCAGGTTGATAAAATCACCCGTCGCACGCTCACGTACTGCGGCGACCCGCTCGGCGACTGCCCCTTCTCACGAAAGCAGAGTCCGGGTGAGGGTCTGCCCGTGCTGGTGGTGGACGAAGACATCTACCGGCGTCTGCCCGCCCTGCTGATTGCCACCGTGGACAAGTTCGCCCAACTGCCCTGGAACGGGGCGACCGGCATGCTCTTCGGCCAGGTAGATGGGTATTGCCCACGCCACGGATTCCGCTCGCCAGATCTGGATGATAAAGAACGTCACCCGGCTCAGGGCGGTTTTCCCGCAGTGCAGGTGCAGAAACATACCCCATTGCGCCCGCCCGATCTGATCATTCAGGACGAGTTGCATCTGATCAGCGGACCCCTGGGAACGCTGGTCGGGCTCTACGAGGCGGCAGTGGATCGCCTCGCCTCCTGGGATGTCGGCGGGACGCGGGTGCGGCCCAAGGTGATCGCCTCAACCGCAACCATCCGCCGGGCATCGGATCAGGTGCATGCACTCTTTCTGCGTCAGGTAGCAATCTTCCCCCCCCAGGGACTCGACGCCGACGATAATTTCTTTGCGCGCCAGCAGAAGGACACGGCAGTCGATCCGGGTCGGCGCTACCTGGGCATCTGCGCCATTGGCAAGCGCCAGAAGGCCGCGCTCATCCGCGTCTCCACCGCGTTTCTGGCTGCCGCCCAGAAACTCTACTTGGACTACGGCACCCACGTTGACCCCTGGATGACCCTGGTGGGCTACTTCAACGCGATGCGCGAACTGGGCGGGATGCGCCGCTTGGTAGACGACGACATTCGCTCGCGACTGAACCAGACCCACCGGCTCGGTCTGGCCCGTCGCCGCCCACCGATCCTGGAGGAACTGACCTCGCGCAAGGGAGCCACCGACATCCCGCGCATCCTCGACCTATTGGAGGTGCGGTTTGACCCTGTTGACGAGGCGAAACGGGATGCCGCCCGTAAGCGCGGGGGCAAGGTCGATCTGCCCACCCCGCTCGATGTGCTGCTGGCCACCAATATGATCTCGGTCGGCGTGGATGTGAAGCGCCTCGGCCTCATGGTGGTCTCCGGCCAGCCCAAGACCACCGCCGAGTACATCCAGGCCACCAGTCGTGTCGGTCGCACCTACCCTGGTCTGGTCTGCACGATCTTCACCTGGTCACGGCCCCGCGACCTCTCGCACTACGAGCAGTTTGAACACTACCACGCCACCTTCTACCAGCAGGTCGAGGCGCTCTCGGTGACGCCCTTCGCCGCTCAAGCCCTCCACCGGGGGCTGGCCGCCCTACTGGTCACGCTCGTGCGCCTGCTGGGCGATGAGTTCAACGCGAACGACCGTGCCGGTCGCGTGTTCGCCACCCACCCCTACGCAACCGAGGCCATCCGCATCCTCACCGAGCGCGCCGCCCTGGTGACCGGGCAGCACGCACGGGGGGTGGAGGTCGAGCAGACCCTGCGTGCCTTGCTCGATAGCTGGCGCGATCATGCCAGTCACACCACGGGCGGGCGAATCCTCGGCTACAAGCCCAAGAAAGACGGCCTGACCGTGGGGTTGCTCAAAGGCCCCGATGCCGGTCGCTGGGACGACTTTACCTGCCTCAACTCGCTCCGCGACGTGGAACCCGGCGTTAACCTCATTCTCGATGACCGCAGCGTGGGTGCGGAACAGGAGCGACCGTGTATTGCGTTTGGTGCAGTACCAGAACCGATCTAAGCCATGATCGTTTTAACGCAAAGACGCAAAGACGCAAAGCTGCTTTTAACGCAAAGACGCAAAGACGCAAAGATGTAAAAGACAAAAAAACCTCTGCGCCTTCGCGGCTTTGCGGCTTTGCGTTAAAAACAGTGATCGTTTTAACGCAGAGACAAAAAAACCTCTGCGCCTTCGCGGCTTTGCGACTTTGCGTTAAAAAAGACTGCACCAAGCCCGGTGCGCCACCCACCGTCCTCCCCGCACGATTCCTGGTGGCCTGCGAGAAGGGCCACCTCGACGATTTCCCCTGGCACTACTTTGTGCATAGAGGAACCAGCACCTGCACCGGCGCGATCCGTCTGCGGGAGTTGGGTGTCTCCGGCGAAGCGGCGGACATCATCGTGATGTGCGACGCCTGCAGCACTCAGCGCCGCATGTCCGATGCCTTCGGCGAGGAGGGTACACTATCCATGCCCGCCTGTCGCGGACGCCGCCCGCAC
>CAIXLU010000147.1 GCA_903920315.1 uncultured Oscillochloris sp. | reverse complement strand
TTCCTCCGTCTCGACTGCTGCGCCCCTACGATCACCGGGTGTTTCCAACCGCCCCCGTCAAATCACATTCGGAGAGGTCGGTTCCGGTCAGGTCGGCCCCGGTCAAATCGGCGTCTCGCAGGCTCGCCTCGCGCAGGACGCAATCGACCATCTGGGCACCGCGTAGGTTACATCCGCTCAAGTTGGCCCGACTCAGGTTGGCCCGCGTCATGATCACATTCTCCAGGTTCGCCCCGCTCAGGTAGATCCCGCTCAGGTTCGCCTCGCTCAGATCCGCCCCGGCCAGATTCGCCTCGCTCAGGTTCGCCTCGTAGAGATTGGCCCCGATAAAGTTGGCGTCGCTGAGGGTTGAATCGCGCAGGTTGGCCCCGATCAAGCTGGCCCCGCTCAGGTTCACCCCGCTCATGCTCGCGCCGGCCATGCTCACCTTATTCAAGTTCGCGCCCGACAGGTTTGCGCCGCCCATGTTCACCAGTTGGGCCTCGCGGAGCTGAGCCTCGCTCATGTTCACGCCAATCATGATCGTGTCGCGCAGATCAACGCCGCTCAGATTGCAGAGACTCAGGTTCGCGCCGTAGAGATTCGCCCCGCTGAAGTCGGCTGCACCCAGATTCGCCCCGCGTAGGTTCGCCCCGCTGAGGTTGGCAAACTCCAGATTGGCCCACGACAGATCGCTCTTGCGCAGATCGGCGTCGCTCAGGTCAGCGCGCACCAGTTGCGCCCAGCCCAGCCGGGCCTCGCGCAGATTCGCCCAACTCAGGTTCGCCCCGCCCATCTCAGTCACGCTCAGGTCGGCGCGGTAGAGGTTCGCGTCGCTCAATCGCGTACCCGCTAGGTTGGCCTCGCTCAGATTGACGTTGCTCAAGTTCGCGCCCGATAGGTTCGCGCCCGACAGGTTGGCACCCACCAGCCAGAGCGGGCCGGGTCGGTTTAGCAGATCAAAGATCTGATCGGGAGTTAGGTCGGCCATTGCTCTCTCCTTTATGCGGTGGGCACCTTTGGCGTCTTATTCACCAGCCAGATCGAGGCGGGGGCACCCATCGAGCGACATGCCACCTGCTCAACCTCAAAGTCCTTGCCGATCTGCCAGCGCATGGCCTCCTGGATCGCCCCGGTCTGGATCCAGCCAATCGGCTCATCAGCAGACTTCCCAGCGCTCGTCGGATCCATGTAGTCGAGGTAGGCCCACGTTTCGCCACGATCCTCAAGCCCAAACTCGCGATCCTGGCCGACGGTTTGGCTGAGGCGGCGGAACCCGGCCTGCATCGCCGAGAGGCCCATCTTGATCTGGGTGGAGATGGGCAGCACCTTGGATGCCAGCAGGGCCGCCGTGCCGAAGAGCGCACCCTGATGATCAATAGCGTAGCGCGCCGACTGCCGACCGATACGCAGTGCCATGCTGCGGGCGGCCCGACCGAAGAAGTTCAGCAACCCGGCGTTCAGTGTCGCGTAGTGGAAGAGGGTCAGCCCGGTTGAAACCTTGAGTTGCTCGGGCGGGTAGTTGCCCACAAACTGCTCAAGCCCGGCCTGACGTAGCACCACCGCCAGACCATTTTTGCCAACAACCTCCTCAGCGGCCATCAATGCCCAGCGCATATAGGCATCTACGAGCAGAACGTCGGTGGCCGGATCGTGATCGATCCTGTCCTTAATGTCCATGCGTACATGTACTCCTCTGCTGACCGGACGGGCGCGATTTAAAAAATGATCTGATCGGCATTAATCTGCTCCAGGCCGCCCCAGGGCGAACGAACCTCGCCGCTGCGGATCTGGCGACCGATGCGTAGCACCAGCAGAAGCAGTGTGGACAGGATAAGCAGGGCTAGTGAGGAGAAGTAGACCAGGGTGTAGCCGAAGGCTACCTGACCAGTGAGATGCTGCACGACATCGCGGGCCAGTCCGCCGCCGATGGTGCCGAAGCCCTGGGCCAGAGCCTGAGTGATCCCCCACAAGCCCATAAACAGCCCGGCATGCAGCCTATCCACCAGCGACATCACCAGGGCCAGGGCACCGACAATGAACATCCCGCGACCCATACCGATCAGCACGACACCGATGCGAAACATGTTCACCAGCGCCTCACCGCTCGACAGAGCGACGGTAAGGAATCCGGCGGCACCCAGCAAACACCCCAGCGTGATCAGCAGTACCGACGAGCGTCCCATCCAGAGCGCCCAGCCCGCCAGGGCAATGGCCATGAGCATGCCCACACCCCACAGCGCCGTAAGTTGCGAAGTCTGGGTGATTGACATATTGAGCACCTGACCGCCGTAGGGTTCCAGCAGCACATCGTGAGTGGCGAAGCCGAGGGTGGCGAGGAAGAGGACAATAAACAGGTTTCGCAGAGGCACCTGCGCCGCCAGCATACGCAGCGATTGGCCCAGGCTCTCACGTACGCGCACCGGCTCGGTTACGTCCTCAAGTTTGCCGTTCGGCTTCAGGCGCTCCTGCCCGTACAGGGCCAGAAAAGTCAGGGCAATAAAGATCACCGCCGAACCCTGCATCACCTGAATGAGTCGGTAGGGACTGTAGTGTAGCAGCAACTGGCCGATCACCACCGAACTGACGATGGTACCCATGACCAGCATGATCCAGAGAACCCCCAGCACCTGCCCGCGTTCTTTAGGCGGTGTCAGATCACTGACCATCGCCAGATAAATCGTCTCAACGATATTCACCCCGATACCATAGCCCAGAAAGATCAGACTACAGAAGAACATCGCTGGCCAGAAGCCAATCGTGCCCTGGCCACTGAGCAAGATCAGCGTGAAGGGCGCAGTAGCCAGACCGCCGTAGGTCATCATTGCGCCGATCACCAGATAGGGTGTGCGCCACCTACCCCTGGCCCGATCTACATCCGACTGGAATCCAATCAGAGCGCGGGCTGGCGAGACGAAATAATGAATGGCGAGCAGAAAACCCACCGCCACTGCGGGGATGTGTAATTCGTCAATCAGCACACGGTTCAGCGTACCGGTGATCGGCGCCAGAGAGAGGCCCATGCCAAACTGGAATAGTCCCAGGCGCAGCACCTTCAGCCAGCGCCAGAGTGTCGGGTGTTTGCCGAGCCACGTGCGGGCGACCTGCATCTGCCCGGCCAGTAGTTTGCCTGCGGCCATAAATCTATGCTGCTACTTTCTACGTACTCGAAAGTACGCGCTAGAAATTCCTGCTTCATCCCAGCGTGCCATTCCGAGGAAGGTCTTACCGCCAGTCCACAGGCCGGTTTTACGTCTCGACATAGCCACGACCGAGACGGCTGGTTCAGG
>CAIXLU010000146.1 GCA_903920315.1 uncultured Oscillochloris sp. | reverse complement strand
TATCGCTACTACGAGTGCCGCAGAGTACCATGTTGGGCATGCCCTCAGTCCGCAGCGCGGCGGCGATCAACCGCGCCGTGAGCGGGGGAGCTGTGGCGTCGAGTTGCTCATCCCACAGCCGCAGCACGCGGGTCGCCCCAATCGCGAGGGCCGCACGCAGCACCGCCTCGGTTGGGCTCGGGCCAACCGTCAGGCCCAGCACACGCCCAGGTGAGCCACAAAGCTGCAAGGCTAACTCCAGCGCCACCGCGTCCGCCGGATTCGTGACGAAGAGCAGCCGACTTTTGTCAATCGCCCCCGTGAATGGGTCAACCTCGACCGTTGTCACATCCGGCACATGTTTCAGGCAGACCGCGATACGCATACGTCCCTCTTGCGGATTTTAGATTTTGGATTTTGGATTAGCCCCCAGCCTCCCGCCTCCTGACCCCAGACCCCTGACCCCTGACCCCCGTCACGTCACGACTCCCGGAACGTCACCCCATAGCCACCCCGTGGGTACGACCACTGGATCGCGCCCTCTTTGTTGCAGGCGATGTAACACGTGCCACACTCGAAACATTCTTCGTAGTTGAAGAGGATGCCGCCATCATCCAACGGTACGAACAGGCTGGCCGGACAGACATAGACACAGACTCGCACCGAGCAGTCTTTACAGATCCCGGCATCCACCACAATGTGCGGTCGGTCGTCCACCTGGAACCGCACGGTCCGCATTCGTTCCTCTAATGTCATTACAGTCCTAGCCCGTAAAGCCCAGGAGCTTCAGCCCTGGGATATAAGGGCTTCACCCGCTTTAGCGGCTTTAGCCCTTTGATACGGCTTCCTAATGCGGCAAACACCTTGAAGTAGCACAGGTCTTCTGGTATAATGCAGCTATGACACGAACGATCCAGACAACCTATCGCTATCGCCTCAATCCCACCTTTGCGCAAGAAACCCTGCTCAACCAGTTTGCGGGGGCACGGCGGTTCGTCTGGAATTGGGCCTTGGATCGCAAGAAGTCGCACTATCAGCAGACGGGCAAGACGTTGGGGTTTGCCGCGCTGTCTGAGGAGCTGACACGACTGAAACAGCAGCCAGAAACGGCGTGGCTGCGCGAGATGGATTCTCAGTCGTTGCAGCAGGCGCTTCGGGATCTTGATAGCGCCTACCAGCATTTCTTTCGGCGGGTGAAGCGAGGCGAGAAGCACAAGGGCTTTCCCCGGTTCAAGTCGCGCAAGACGGACACGCCGCGCTTTCGCATCCCGCAGCGGGTCGAACTGCACGCCGAGTCCGTAGCGGTGCCGAAGATCGGCATGATCCGTGCGGTCATCCATCGCCCGCTGGAGGGTGTCACGAAGGGCGCGACGTTCAAGCGGGAGCCAGATGGTCACTGGTATGTCTGCATCGTGGCCGAACAACAGATCGCGCCCCGGACGGATCGCCCCGTACACACCCACGTTGGCGTGGATGTGGGGCTGAAGTCGCTGGCGGTCTACTCGACGGGCGAGACGATCCCCAATCCTCGCTGGTATCGCACGCAGAGCCGCAAGCTGCGCCGTGCGCAGCAGGCGCTTAGCCGGAAGGTGAAGGGCAGTCACAACCGGGGCAAGGCGCGGGTTGTCGTCGCCCGACTGCACCAGAAGATCAGGAACCAGCGCAGCGACTTCCTCCACAAGTTGAGTACGGATCTGGTACGTCACTTCGACCTCGTTTCGATTGAGGATATGAGCGTTCGCGGCCTTGCGAAAACCAAGCTGGCGAAGAGCGTTCTGGATGCGGGCTGGGGCATGTTCCGGGCGATGCTGGAGTACAAGGCCGACCGGAACGATAGCCATGTGGTTGCGATAGGGCGTTTCTTTGCCTCCTCGAAAATGTGTGGCGCGTGCGGCTGGATACACGAATTGAGTCTCTCCATGCGCGAGTGGGATTGCCTCAATCCTGCGTGCGGCGTGCATCACGACCGCGATCTGAACGCCGCACGGAATATCGACTATGAGGGCAAGCGCCTGTTTGATCTGAGGGTCGCGGCGGGACACGCCGAGACACAAAACGCCTGTGGAGACCCGGTAAGCCCAATCGTCATGGTTGGCACGAGTCGATGAAGCAGGAAGCCCAAGAGCTTTAGCCTTGGGTATTTCACCATCCGAATGACCTCCCCGCGTTGAACATGTCCTGAAGCAGTTCGACTGGCGCAACCTTATGCTGACGCAGCGCATTGAGCGCGATAGGCATAATTTTCTGCTTTGGCTCGCCCCGTACGCGGAAGATGTGTTCGGCGGCGTGGGCGATCACCGCCGGATACAGGTTCTGTAGTCGCTCGCTGTTGACCATCGCCGGAGCGTGCCGGTAGCCGTGGAAGTCACCGAGTACGTGGCGGGCTTTCAGCGCCGTTTCGTAGCGGGCCAGCGACGCGGCGGAAAAGTTTTGCTCGCGACAGGCGGTGATGGCGGTTTCCGCAGCAGCGATGCCCGACAAAATGGCGTAATTGATGCCCTCCAGGTAGAGTCCCGCGACAAAACAGAGCGCCGCCGCGTCCCCGGCGACCATCATGCCGCCGGTGGCGAGCGTGGGCAGCATGTTCCAGCCCGCCTCGGGAATGATGTGGGCCGAATACTCACGCACTGTGCCGCCACGCACCAGCGGTGCCACCGCCGGGTGGGCCTTGAAGCCCTCAAGTAGTTCGTAAGGGCGGCGCTTATGCTGGGCCAGCGATGAGATCTGGCCAATGATACCGAGGGATAGAGTGTTGCGGTTCGTGTAGAGAAAAGCTCCGCCGCTTACCTCTTCGGTGATCGAGCCAATATACTCAAACGCCATGCCATCGTTGCCATTCAGGTGGAATCGCTCACGAATGGTGGCCTCGTCCAGCGCAAGAACCTCTTTCACCCCCAGTGACATTTCGTGAGCATGAAACTGGCGCTGGAGTCCGGCCTTCTTCGCAATCAGCGAATTGGCCCCATCGCAGGCGATCACGACATCGGCGCGAATATCGCCGCCGTCGCGCCGCACGCGCACCCCGGCCACGCGTCCGTCCTCCCACAGCACGTCATCTACCACTGCCGCATTCAGCAGGAAGGCTCCGGCGGCAACGGCCTGGTCGGCGAACCAGCGGTCGAACTTCGGGCGCAAAATGGCAACGCCGTTGTAAGGTGGCTCGGCGAAGCGCGCACTACGGAAATCCAGCGCCACCGACGTTTCAGGTGCCATAAAGGACAACACTCGCCGGCTCAGGTAACGCTCCACGGGAGCCTGCTCCCACCAGCGCGGGATCAACTCGTCCATAATCGCGCTGCCATAAAAGGCCGCACCCGAGACGTTCTTCGCGCCGGGGTATTCGCCGCGCTCAAGCAGCAGAACCTTGAGTCCAGCGCGGGCGGCGATCAAAGCCGCAGCACTGCCTGCCGGGCCTGCGCCAATTACCGCCACATCAACATGCTCCGCCGAGCGCGTGCCCGGTGCCTGTGAACGCACCCGTGGCGCAGGCGGTTCCCCTGGCGGTGGGAAGCTGTTGGGCAGACCAACCAGCCGGTTTACTCGTTGTACGAGAGCAAGTGATGCTTCTTTACTCAGGAGCGCCATAGATGTCCTTATGGATTTTGGATTTTGGATTTTGGATTTTGGATTTTGGATTTTGGATTTTGGATTTTGGATTTTGGATTTTGGATTTTGGTACGCTGTGACGATTGGTAGACTGTCATCACAATCTAAAATCTAAAATCCGCAATCTAAAATCTAAAATCTACTCTTCAAGGCGAGCCAACAGCGCCGGGATAATCTCGTGCAAATCTCCGACGATGCCAAGATCCGCCAGGCTGAACAGCGGCGCGGTGCGGTCGTTATTCACCACAATCACCGTCTCGCTGCGGTTCATCCCTGAAGTATGCTGGCTCGCCCCCGAAATCCCTAGTGCGAGATAAAGCTTCGGCGTCACTGTCTTGCCTGTTGTGCCGATAAAACGATCTGTCGGCAACCAACCCCGGTCGGCGATCACCCGCGTCCCGCCAACCGCTGCCTCAAGGCGCGTCCCTAGCTTCCAGAGCAACTCTACCCCCGCCGGGCCACCCACACCCAGACCACCTGCAACGATCCGGTCTGCCTCGCGCAAATCAACCGTGCGCGGATCGGGCGGTAACGTATGCAGCCGCCGCTCATGGAATGTCTCTGTGCTGAGATCCGGTGTCAGGCGACGTACACGAGCGCGGCGGCGCGTATCGGCGACCCCAATCCCTCGTGCTCCCGGTGCCAATGTTGCACAGACCACGTTGGTACCGGGGCAGATCACCTGTTCGTGCCGATTGCCACCGTGGGTTGGGCGCACAAACACGAGACGATTGGCACTGATGTGTACCTGAAGGCAATGACTCACCAGAGGTATCTGCAGTCGCAAGGCCAATCGGGGCAACCACGCCCGCATATGGCTGCTGTCGGGAGCCAAGATGCACAGCGACGGCTCACCAGCAGAGTCTGCCTCAATACCTGTGACCGTATCGCGCATCACCGGCTCAAAGATGGAGAGCCAATGTTCGGCCCCGCCGTGGCTCAGTGCCTCGTGTTCAATCAGCGTCACCTCATCGGCACCGTGGGCGGCCAGCACCTCGGCCATTGCCGTGAGTGTCGCGCCAGCTAACAGCACCTGCACGAAATGGCCGCTCTGTGCGGCTACGTCGCGAGCCTCCTCCACACACTCCAGCGACGGTAGCGATACCGCTCCGTGATCGGCTTCGGCAATGACGATGAACTGCATCGCTTTGTCACTCCTGGGATTTTAGGTTTTAGATTTTGGATTTTGGATTGTCGCATCCTGCTGCGTTAAACCTGCAATCCAAAATCCAAAATCCAAAATCCAAAATCCAAAATCCAAAATCCAAAATCCAAAATCCAAAATCTCAAATCGCCCGCCCCACCCGCTCGCCCTCAATAATCGCCGCGTGCGCCCGCCGAGGAGCTAGCGCGTCGCCGATACGGTGTAACTCGCGCACCCGCTTTTTCAGCGCAAAGTAGAGTTGGCTCTCCGTGCGGCGTTGTACCGCCAGCACAATCGTGTCGGCGCGCTCAAACGTGAGGATCTGGCCGCTGTAGTTGTGAATTCCCGTCACCACGCCGCCTTCCGCGCTCAGTACCGAGACGTTGGGTGTGCAGATAATCCCCAGTCGCCGCGCTCGTCGGTACCAGTTCTCCAAGTCAAGGGTGACGCCTAAATCTTGGCCCACATAAAGCGCTGGTGTCACCACTTCAACCTGACATCCACGTTCCGCCAGGTACTCTGCTACACTCGCGGCCTCGTGGAAACCGAGCCGATCCACCAGCAATACTCGCCGCCCCGGCACGACTCGTCCCGTTAGAATGTCGCTCACATCGGCAACGTCCGGCCCGTTCGCCCCCGGAAACGCTGCCCGATCAGGCACCGAGCCTGTGGCAATCACGACGGCGTCGGGTTGCTCGGCAAGCACCAGTTCAGCCGTGGCGAGCATGTTAGTGCGTACTGCGATAGGCAGTTGGTGCAGTTCGTGCAACAGGTTGCGCACCAAATCGCCAAACTCAGCCCGGTTGGTTACTTTGATCGCCAGATTTACCTGTCCGCCCAGTTCGGCCTGCTGCTCAAACAGCGTGACGTGATGGCCACGTCGGGCTGCAATCACCGCCGCTTTCATGCCTGCAGGCCCGCCACCCACCACCACCACGCGCTTGGGCTGTTGTACCGGGGGCAACGTCCCCACGCCAAGGGTCTGCTCACGCCCCGTCGCGGGTGTCTCGATGCACCCCATCCAACGGTTTAGCCCCATCCGCCCGACACACTCCTGATTGCACGAGAGACAAAGCCGAATATCCTCAACTCGGTTCTCGCGGGATTTGCGCGCAAATTCGGGGTCGGCGATCTGGCCGCGAACAATCCCGACCAGGTCGGCGTGGCCTTCCTGGAGCACGCGCTCGGCCTGGATAGGATCTTTAATCCGTCCCACGCCAATCACTGGCAGGCGCACCGCTCGCCGAATGGCCGACGAGATGAAGAGTGCGTATCCCGGCGGGATCTGCATCGAGGCTTCGATCATATACAGGGTCTGCGTCGCTGTCCCGATGCTGGTGTTGATGTAGTCCACCAGACCATCAGCCTCCAGGATGCGCGCCGCCGCGACCGCTTCATCAAGCACAATCCCGTCGCGGATCAGTTCATCGCCGCAGAGCCGCACGCCTAACACGTAACTCCGCCCACAGCGATCCCGAATGGCGGCGATAATCTCGCGTAACAGGCGCATACGTCCCTCAAGGCTGCCGCCATAGGCGTCTGCGCGCCGGTTGTTGTGCCGTGAGAGAAACTGGCGCACGATGGAGGAGTGCGAACATTGAAGTTCAACCCCATCAAAGCCGCCAAGCTGCGTATAGCGGGCAACCTGGGCGTAGCCCTGAATGATCGCCTGAATATCCTCTAACTCAACTGCTTTCGGTACTTCGCGGAAGAGCGGATCGGCCACGGCGGAAGGTGCCCAGGCGGGCAACCGAGTAAACATCCCGCTGCCCTGCCCGCCGTTGTGATTGATCTGCGCCAGAATCGGCACCCCTTCGGCGTGAATCATCTCGGTGATGCGCCGGTAATGGGGAACGACCTCAGCGTGGAAAGCGTGGATCAGCTTCTCATACGGGTGATCTGTGGGATGGGTCGAATGTTCCTCGGTGATGATCAGCCCCGCCCCGCCCCGCGCCCGTTCGCGGTAGTAGTAGGCATGCCGATCAGACGGCATATACTCTTCGGCGTAGTTCGTCAGGTGGGCTGAGAAGACAATCCGGTTCTTGAGGGTTAGGCTTCCCAGTTTCATGGGCGTGAACAACAGGCGGCTTGTTTGATCCATCACTACACCGCCCTTCCGGCCCGATGGCCTTCCAGTATTGCTTGGCCCAGACGCCGTGGTGCGACACAATCACCAGCACGGTAGAGCGCCGGCATGCCATGTTTGCCGTACCCGGCTTCTTTAAGCGCTCCGTAGAGCGTTTCATTTGGTGAGTCGTAGGTTACTTCGACCACCAAACTCAATCCCTCAATGCGCCGCTCTTCACGGCTGAAGCGATCTACCATCACCAGCGCACCTTCGCTAACCGCTTGTGCTTCCTGTTGTGGGTGAAAGACCACCCCTTTTTGCCATGCGCGCTGATTCCAGGCGGTTAACTCCTGCGTCGCCGTGAGTCGTTGCCCACAGAACATGTCGGCGGTGACAATCTCAACCTGCCAGCCTTTGCCGACCAGCCATTCCGCTACCGCCATACCGTCGTGGTCGCCAATCTCGTCCAGTACCACCACTTTACCCGGTGGCGGCAGGGGTACCTCGCCCAGAACATCCTGCTCATTCAGCACCGGCACGCTCGCGTCAAACGTGATGGTGTTCAGGTGTCCTGGCACTCCGCCAACCGCCACGATCACTGCGTCAGGTGCCTCGGCACTGATGGTCTCAATGGTTGCCTCGGTCCCTAGCTTAATCGTCACGCCGAGTTTGTGGATCTGCGCCTCCAGCCACTCAGTCGAAAGGGATAAACGTTTGCGGCCTGGCTCCGCTGCGGCCAAGTTAATCGCCCCACCGAGCCGGTTGCGCTGCTCAAACAAGGTAACAGTGTGGCCGCGTCGCGCCGCCACACGGGCCGCCTCCATTCCGGCAGGCCCACCGCCCACCACCAGTATCCGCCGTGTCACGGCAGCAGCCCCTAATGGCGCGAACTCGGCGTGCGCTTCGTGTCCCGCCGCCGGATTCACCGCACAACTCAGGCGTGGGTTCTGCACGAGGCTTACGACACAATCTTGGTTGCAGAGAATACACTGGCGCACGGCATCGGCATGCCCCGCTCGCACCTTACGCGGCAATTGCGGGTCGGCAATCAGCGCCCGCGTCATCTTTACCGCGTCAGCCTGCCCCTCAACCAGAATGGCGCTGGCCTGTTTGGGATCAACAATGCTCCCTTGCGCGAACACCGGCACCGCCACCGCCGCCTTCACCCCGGCAGCGAGATGCAGCGCGTACCCTAGCGGCATAAACAGCCCCGCACGGGTGAGGTGCAGCGTATAAATGCTCCCGCTCGTGACACTCACGTAGTCAATCTGGTGGTCAGCCGTCAGCAAACGGGCAATCTCGGCGGCGTCATCCGGCTTGAGTCCGGCCCACGGTGCGTGTTCATCGCCGCTGATGCGCAGCCCAAGCAGCGCATCGCTCCCAATTGCCCGCCGCACGGCCCGCAACACCTCGCGGGAGAAGCGCAACCGATGCTCTTGCGGCCCGCCATACTCATCTTGGCGCAGATTGGTCAGGGGCGACATAAACTGACGGAGCAAGCTATCTGGCCCGGCGTTAATCTCGACGCCGTGCATCCCGCCTGCCATCGCATACTCCGCTGCTTTGGCGAAACCCTCAATCACCGCCTCAATATCCTCGTACTCCATCTCCTTCGGCACTTCGCGGCTGTTCACCTCTGGCACCGGCGACGGCCCCCACAGCGCCGCTTGCGAGTAATGACTCGTGCCCTGCATCCCGCTGTGATTCAGTTGCGCCAGCACCAGCGCGCCGTGCGGACGAATCGCATCTGCCATTAGGCGATAACCCGCGACCACGCGCTCGTCGTAGCCGAAGATCGCGTACTCATACGGCCAATCGGAGGGATGAACCACACTCCCTTCGAGGATAATCACCCCCGCGCCGCCCGCCGCTCGCGCCGCATAATAGGCTGCGTGCCGATCCTCAAACTGATTGCGGCGCGCAAAGTTCGTCGGATGCGCCGCAAAGACGATTCGGCTCTGGGCGGTCTTACTTCCCAGACGTAACGGTTCTAATAGCGGGGCAAATAGGTTGCTCATAGCTTGTTTCGATTAGTGTCAGGTGTCAGGTGTCAGGTTTCGGGTGTCAGGTGCAGCGTGTTGGATCGCCAATACCAATTCTCGTTGAGCAAGCCGCATAAGCGTTGTCGCCAGAGTGCATTGGGATGCCATGCCTGGCAATCTACAATCTGCAATCTGCAATCTGCAATGGTATAACCTCGTCCGGCGCAAAGACACAATCCGGGTCTGGCGCATCCAGATCGCGCCCTGTAAAGTGCTTCGTCGCCATGCAGCCCCCGTGACAATTCGCGTAGGCGTTACAACTCTGGCAACTCCCGCCGACTTGCCACTCGCGCATGTGCGTGAAAAGGGGCGCGTGCTGCCAGAGCCAGGCGAAACCGCCCGGATCGCGCACATTCCCGCCCGAAAACTCTGGCGACAGGACAAACGGACATGCGTACACCTCGCCAACCGGGTCTATGCAGCAGACAATGCGCCCCGCCCCGCACATATTCAGCCCTTCCACCGCCTGCCCGTAGGCCGAAAGGTGAAAGAACGAGTCACCTGTCATCACCTGAGGGTGCG
>CAIXLU010000145.1 GCA_903920315.1 uncultured Oscillochloris sp. | reverse complement strand
GGCCGCTGAAGCGGCCTCAGACAGGCCGCTTCAGCGGCCTTCGCAGAATCTAGCCGGGGGCTTCAGCCACCCGGCGTGCGGTGCCGGACAGCGTGTCTTTTGCAATATTGCCTTTCTAGAAACACGGGGAGCCACTTTATGGGGATAGCGCAGACTCAGATCACGGTCTCACGCACGCTGGAGCGCGACATGGGCATCCGTGAGGTTCGCATCTGGCTGGACGACGAACTGATTGCGACGCTGAAATATAAGCAATCGGTGACGCGAGAGATCGCGCCGGGACAGCATACGCTGCGCGCCCATAATACGCTCGTCGGCAAGCATCTTGTCTTCGACCTCCAGCCCGGCGTACATGCCCGCTTCAGCACATCGAATCGCTCCGGGTGCGGCACGTCACTGATCTTCTTGCTCGGGGCAGGGCCGATCTACCTCTCGCTAGAGCGCGAGGATGAGGGGAATGACGGAGGCGGACGATGACGTCAGTCGCGCCGTATTACGGTGCGCTCACTTCCGCAGCGATACGGGCGGCAGCCTCGGCAGGGTCGCCAATGGCAGCAGGAGGAGCGGTGATCGGCCTGCCGATCACCAGATAGTCGCTGCCGACCCGCAGAGCCTCGGCGGGAGTCATCACGCGGCGCTGGTCGCCACTACTTGCCCAGGCCGGGCGCACGCCGGGAGTGACAATCAGTAATTCCGGGCCACACGCGGCCCTGATCGCCGCGACCTCGTGGGGCGAGGCGACCACACCATCTATGCCGCATGCCTGAGCCATGCGCGCCAGATGGACGACGTGATCGGCGAGGGAGACGCTTACCTCTAGATCCTCGCGCAGAGCCGCCTCGTCCATGCTGGTCATCACGGTGACGCCAAGGAGCAGCGGGCGTTGCTCACCAGCCGCACGAGCGGACTCAGCGGCGGCCCGGAGCATCGCTGCGCCGCCGTGGCAGTGGAGGGTGAGCATGCGAACCGCCGGCCCGAGGGCGCAGGCGGATCGCACGGCCCCGGCCACGGTATTCGGGATGTCGGAGAGTTTCAGGTCAAGGAAGACGGCCCCGCCAGCGGATGCCACTGCCTGCACCACCTGCGGGGCACCGACAGCGGTGCAGAGTTCCAGGCCAACCTTGAACCCGCCGACATGGCGACGTAACTGCGTTACCAGACTAAGCGCACTCGTGAGATCGGGTACATCCAGAGCGGCCAGAATGCGCTCGTGGGGGGCGAGGGTGTGGGTCGGTGTCATTTTTCGCTCTCTCCCGCCTGACTTTCGGGTAGCGGTTGCCCTCTGCGCTGGAGACGTTTCCGGATCCACCACGCCAACAGGAGCGATGGCCCTATCAGCGGCAACCAGACAACCACGGTGATGAGCAGGTTGAGTAACCCCTGGCATGCCGCGATCATATTACGCAGTGCGCCTCGGGCGACCATAACGGGCTGCCAGTCTTCGGTGCCGAAGATAGTCACAACCGGCACTGGCTTGACGCTCACCGTAATAGTGGAGACGGCCACATTCTGGCTGAGATATTGCATGCGACCCTGGATCTGTTCGATCTGGCCCTGGAGATCGCCGAGTGTCGTGTTGATCTTGAGCATGTCGTCAACCAGGGTGGCCTGGCCAAGCAGACTCTCCACGCGGTCACGGGTGACCTCCAGATTATGCAGACGCGCCTTGAGGTCAACGAACTCGGCAGTAACATCCTCACCTGTGACGCTCCGCTCACGTACCTTGGAGGCGAGCGCCTGAAATGTACTCAGGGTTGTATCAAACTGACCCGCCGGTACTTTGGTGATCAGGCTGACATTTAGACTATTGCCTTCACCAGAAGTAGATGAACTGAGAATGTAGCCACCCACTTGATTGACGAACGTGCGGATCTTATCCTCGGCGAGAGTCACGTCGGCAACCTCGATCACCAGCGAGGCATTGCGGATGACCATGCGCTCCTGGGCAGACACCCCAACGCCTGCGGGGATAGCGCCACCAACCGAACCAGCCGAGAGTCCCGAGTTGATGGACCTGAAGACGGTATCAACCTTCCCACCCAAGAGGGTGAGTGACAGAGTCAAGAGAGCAATGCCGCAGACCAGAACGAGTGCGATCAACACTCGCGCCCGTATCGAGAGGTTGACGAGAGAACGCATAGGAGCCTCCGTTGCGAATAGCCCTACGCCAGTGCGCGCACGATCTGGCGCACGATCCCCGGCCCCTCGTAGATCAGGCCGGTGTAGATTTGGAGCAGGTCGGCACCCGCATAGCGCATGCGCAAGGCATCGTCGGGGCTGAAGATGCCACCTACACCAATGATCGGGAGGCCAGGACCAGCCTCGCGGCGGATGAATTGCACGACCTGGAGGGCACGAACCGTGAGGGGCCGCCCACTCAGCCCACCTGGTTCGCCCGCACGCGGGTGATCGGTCACACCGCTTCGGCTAATCGTGGTGTTCGTGGCAATAATCCCGCTCACGGCGTGTTCGGCGCACACCTCCAGCAGCTCGCTGATCGCCGTATCGCTCAGGTCGGGGGCGATCTTAACCAGCAGAGGCTTGGGCGTATGCTGGCGAGCGTGGCTAATCCGCCGGTTCATCGTCTGGAGGGCCGACAGCAGTTCGCCGAGCTGGGCACGATCCTGGAGGGAGCGCAGGCCGGGCGTATTCGGCGAACTGATGTTGAGCGCGAAATAGCTGCCGTGATCGTAGATGGCGCGGAAGGATGCGCAGTAGTCCTCGGTAGCCGCCTCAAGCGGAGCCACACGTGACTTACCCAGGCTAATGCCAACCGGCAGCGGCGGCGCGCCGATCTCCTGTAGGCGAGCGGCGAGAGCCACAGCACCGGCATTGTTAAAGCCCATGCGGTTGATCAGAGCCGCGTACTTGGGCAACCGGAAGATGCGCGGACGCGGGTTGCCGGGCTGGGCACGCCACGTAACCGTACCGGCTTCCACAAATCCAAATCCCAAGGCTGCCCATGCCGGCAAGGCCACCCCATTTTTGTCCATACCGGCGGCCAGTCCGAGCGGGTTGGGGAAGCGCACCCCGAACAGCGTGCGCTCCAGCGCTGGGTCGTGAATGGCCCAGACTCGCTGAGCTAGTTCGGCGGCAGGGCGCACGCGCCCCAGCAAGGACAGCATCGTCAGGGTAAATTCGTGGATAGCCTCAGCGTCGCCACCGGCGGCGCGAAACAGGATGGGACGAAGGATTTTTTTATAGAGCATAGTGTGGTAACACAGGCTTGAGAGAGAGTGTGAGAGAGAGTGAAACTCTCTCTCACACTCTCTCTAGAAAGGCTCAACCCCTACCTCGGACAGATCCTCGGCGAAGCGCTCCATATCGCGCACGCCGCGCAGCTTGGGCAGCCGCCCAAGCAACCGGCGGCGGTCGGCATCGTCGGTGATCACCGCCCGCTCAAGGTATTGCTGGAGGTAGATCTTGATCAGATCGAGCTGGGCCGCGCTCAGATCCTCGCTGCGCATAAAGACCTCGATAGCCGCGCCCAGGACGCCGCCGGTCTCCTCCATCCAGAAGCGGGGCGGTTTAGCCACTGTGAAGGGGTAAGGGTAGTCGGCGTTCTCAACAAAGGTGAGCGGGCCGATGATTTCGGGCTCTGACATAATGAAGTTGTAGGGGCGGCTCGTGAGCCGCCCCTACCCATAATATACTAGCTTTTGGTCATCCCAAGGGACTGATAGAGGCGGGCGAAATCGAAGTTAGCGTCCATTAACTCGATGAAGCGGGCGAGCTTGGATGTCTGATGGAAGCGCACGCGACCAAAGAGGCTCTCGGCACGATCCACCGTGATTAGCGTATCGTCAGGGACAATGATGATCGGTACCTGGCGCTCCTCGGCCCGGTCAACAACCTGATAGGCGGGGCGGACATTGCCGGTGAGAACCAGGACGTTCGTGCTTGTCTCCAAGGCCGCCAACTGGATGTCGCTGCGGTCGCCGCCGGTGATCACCGCCTTGTTTGGGCGTCGGCGGAAGAACGAGAGGCTGGCTTCGGCCCCCATCGCCCCGATCATGAGCGAGTCAACCGTCTTTTCGCACCACTCCCGCTTACCGATCAACTGCCCGCCAAGATGCTCGATCAGCTCCTCGACACTGATCCCGGCCAAGGTGGGGTCGTGCGGAATCAGGCCAAGCACCGGGATACCACGCGACTCCAGGAAGGGTACCACCCGGCTCTGCACAACGTCGCGCTGGGGAGCCTCCACCTGATTCAGCAACACACCGATCAGCCGGTCGCCGACATAGCGTTGCACGGCCAGAATAGCATCAACGCTGAGCGGCGTGCTATAGCGACTCACCAGTAGGCCCGGTGCCTGGAGCAGATCCGTCACCTGATCGGCGCTCAGATCGAGTAGTGCGCCCTCCGACCACGTATTCGTCCCCTCAAGCACCACGGCGTCCTTATTGCGCGAGACATTGAGGTACGCCTCGCGCAGGATCTTGGCGAAGTTCGTGGTCTGGCCACGCATGATCGACTCGACCACGCCGGGGGTGATCAGCACCGGGGCAATCTGCTCCAGTGGCGCGGCGAGACCGAGAGTCTCGCGGATAAAGGCGGCATCCTCATCAAGCACCCGGTCGGTCGTGTGGGTCACCGAGACGCTGACCGGCTTCATATAGCCGACATCGAACCCATCGCGCTGCATACGGCGGAGCAGGCCGATGCAGACCGCGCTCTTGCCAACGAAGGTCTCAGTTGAAGCGACGTAGAGCGTAGCCATGGCTGCCTCCTGGATATGGTGAATGCGAAAGGTCGCTCACCATATACTACTACTTCAGGATAATCCGCGCATCCAGCACAATTGCGCCTTCGCCCTGATTGTGCACCACCAGGGGGTTAATGTCCATCTCAACAATCTCAGGGAAGTCGGTCACCAACTGGCTGACCCGCAGCACCGTCTCTTCTATCGCAGCAATATCGGCGGGTGGTTCGCCGCGCACGCCTCGCAGCAGCGGGTAGGTGCGGATAGAGCGCAGTTGCTCGCTCGCCTCCATCTCGCTGATCGGGGCGAGACGGAAGGCCAGATCCTTCAGTACCTCGACATAAATGCCGCCCATGCCAACAGCCACCAGCGGGCCAAACTGCGGGTCACGGGTGACACCGACCAGCATCTCGCGGCCCTTGCGCACCATCTCTTGCACCAGCACGCCCCAGATCCGGGCACCGGGGCTATACTTGCGGGCGCGATACTCGATCAGTTCGTAGGTATCGCGGGCGCTAGATGCATCGCTCACGCCTACCTTCACACCGCCGATGTCGCTCTTGTGCAGAATATCGGGACTGCTAATCTTCATCACCACCGGAAAGCCGATCTCGGTGGCGATCTTGGCGGCCTCGTCGGGCGAGGTAGCCAGGCAGCTCTGGGGCAGACGCATGCCGTATGCCTCGATCACATCGCGGGCCTCGATCTCGCCCAACTCCACCCGGCCCGACTCGCGGACGCTGCTGAAGAGCGTGCGTACCCGCTCCTGATCAACCTCGAAGCTACGGTAGGTAGGCGCGGGGCGCTGGCGCCACGTGCTGTACTGCACCATAGATGAGAGCGACTGGACGGCCCGCTCGGGGAAGGTATAGTTGGGGATTTTATTGACGCTGAGCATCTCGGTTGATGGGCCGAGGCTGTAGCCGCCCATAAAGCTCGTTGCCACCGGCTTGCCGTAGGCGCGCGAGAGTTCAATGATCACCAGACACGTCTCGATCAGGTCGCTACGAGCCTGGGGGGTAAGGAGAATGATCGCCGCGTCCACGTTCGGGTCGGCCAGGGCGGCATCAATCCCAATCCGGTAGCGGTCACTGCGGGCGTCGCCGATGATGTCAATCGGGTTGAAAATATTGGCCGTCACCGGCAGATTGGCCCGCAGGACGGCCAGGGTTTCGGGGGTAAAGCTGGCCATTTTCAGGCCGCTGCGCTCAACGGCGTCGGTGGCCAGAATGCCGGGGCCACCGGCGTTGGTGATGATGGCGACGCGGTTGCCCTGGATGAGCGGCTGGTAGGAGAAGATCATCGCTAGGTCAAACAACTCGTTCATCGTCCGGGCGCGCAGGATGCCGCTTTGGCTAAAGGCCGCCTCGTAAGCGGCCTCCGAACCAGCCAGCGAGCCAGTATGCGAGGAAGCGGCACGTGTTCCGGCGGCGGTGGTGCCGCTCTTAATCGCGATCACCGGCGTCTGCTTCGTCACCTCGCGGGCGGCGGCGATAAACCCCGGCCCATCGGTAATCCCCTCCAGATAGGCCAGAATCACCTTGCTGTGCGGATCACGGTTCCAGGCGTGCAGCAGGGCCACTTCATCCACATCGGCTTTATTGCCAAGCGACACAAAGCGCGAGAAGCCAATCCCCTGCGCCCGGCTCCAGTCCAGAATGGCCGTACACATCGCACCCGACTGCGACATCAGCGCGATCTCTCCGCTCAACGGCATCATACCGGCAAACGAGACATTCAGATCGCTAACCGTATCAATGATGCCCAGGCAGTTCGGGCCGATCATCCGCATCCCGTACTCACGCACCTTAGCCAGCAACTGGCGCTCCAGTTCCTTCCCCTCGCCGCCTACCTCCTTAAAGCCGGCGGTGATCACCACCAGTCCCTTCACACCTTTCTTGCCACACTCATCCACCACCGCAAGCACATGCTCAGGTGGAATAACAATCACCACCAGATCCGGTATCTCAGGCAGAACCGTAATGCTGGGGTAGGCGGGGAGATCAAGCACGACCGTTGCGGTCGGATGAATAGGATAGATACTTCCGGCATAGCCGTTAACGATAATGTTCTTAAGGACGACATGCCCAAGCCGCTCAGGGTCCGGCGACGCGCCAACCACAGCCAACGACCGGGGCGAAAAAATGGTTTCGAGCATACACTCCTCCTTGCTCGCCGGCCATGATACTCGAAGGGGCGGGAAGAGGCAACAGGATGAGGGATGAGGGATGAGGGATGAGGGATGAAGGATGAAAGGATGAAGGATGAAGGATGAAGGATGAAGGATGAAGGGAACCCTTCATCCCTCATCCCTCATCCTTCATCCTTACATCCCTCATCCCGCCTACTCCGCCACCTGCCCAGCGGCGGCGGCCACGCGGGCGGGCAGGAGCAGCAACCAATGTTCCAGTGCCCCCAGTGTCACCACGCTGGCGATCAGGGCCAGACGCACCGCCACCGGGTTGGGCATCAGCGAGCCTGCCGTAAGCCAGAGCAGCCCGGCCAGCAGCGTAGAAACGGAGACCGAGGGCAGGAAAAAGGCGCTGGCCGGGCGGCGCGCCCAGTAACTGCCCAGGTAGCGCAGATGCGGGGGGAAAAGATCGACCTGGAGCCAGGGGACGCCCAGCAGCACATTCAACTTAGCGCTGTGCTGGAGCGCCCAGCTCAGGCAAAAAACCAGCATACCGACCCAGTTCGTAGCGTCGCCCAGCACATAGAGCATCAGGGCTAGTTCAACAATACAGGCCAGTTCGTGGTAGAGGTGCGTCCCCAAGGCGTAGCCGAATCGCACAACCCCACGGGCGTGGGGCGGACAAGGGCGTCGCCAGGGGCCACTGATCACACCGCTATAGAAGGCCAGTTCGTGCCACGACCACACAACCATGCCCGCTGCAAAAGCGCGGTAGGCTCCCAGGGCGCTCAAGTCGTGACGAACCTCTGCAAGCTGCCAATGGGCCACCCCCAGCAGAGGCAGGCTGAGCAACAACCCCAGACGAGCGGCCCGTGGCCCGCGCCGGTTCAACGACATCACCCCGGCGGTGATCGCCACCCAGATCGCCACCACCACCAGCGGCGGGTAGAGGTAGGTCTGCGCCCACACGGGCAGTTCAGGTGGCATATGCGTACGTCCATGACATTTAGATACAACGCAGGTGCCTGGAATGGTAACATGGTGACAGAGCAGTGTCAACGAGGAGGTCGAGTTCCCCCCATCCTACCAGCGGCTCATGACAAGGCTGCCGGACAGAGTCCGCGACAAGCCAATCAGCGCGGAAACGCGGGGGCCAAGGCGCGTGCTAATCTCGCTGCGAGGCACCGCCATCCCAATCACCCGGCCCGTAAACGGGCGAACTAGGCATACGACGCCCGCTAAAGCGGGCTAGGTT
>CAIXLU010000144.1 GCA_903920315.1 uncultured Oscillochloris sp. | reverse complement strand
CGAAGGTTAAGGCTGGTAGGAGCAGAGGCAGAGGGGACGATGAAGGTTAAGGCTGGATCGCGTAATATGACAAACAGGCGTGAAGCATGGTAAGCGTCGGAATCCCGCCTAACCGGGGCGGTGTGAGCATTTTCACGAGTGTTTGCACTGCCCCGGTAATCCGACTGGTCACCTTTCTTCCCACGGGTCTGCCCTCATTCGAGGCTGACATAGGTGTTTCATGGTCATGAATATCAAGGAGGAGTCGTTATGAAGGTGAAGACGAAAGTTAAGGCGGGTGCTGGTTCGTATTTGGACAGTCTCCCGAAAGAGTATCAGGCTTGGCTTAAGTCGGCAGGATTGAGTTAAGCGTCGGTACGCCCCCCCACCGGGGCAGTGTAGACATTTTTACGAGTGTTTACACTGCCTCGGTACGCTGACGTCGGTGTTTCAGTGTCATTGTCTTAAGTGAGAAGGAGTCGTTATGAAGGTGAAGACGAAGGTTAAGGCTGGTAGGAGCAGAGGCAGAGGGGACGATGAAGGTTAAGGCTGGATCGCGTAATATGACAAACAGGCGTGAAGCATGGTAAGCGTCGGAATCCCGCCTAACCGGGGCAGTGTGGGCATTTTTACGAGTGTTTGCGCTGCCCCGGTAGCGGGGACTGGGTTACCTTGCATTGATTGTAAGACAAGGTTTCAGGTGCGAAGTTTCAGGTTTCAGGTTGAGCGCATCAGGATGCCATATTCTGGCCTGAACTGTAAAGTATCTGCGAACCTTGTTTGAGGAATGGATTGTATGAAGGTCAAGACGAGGATCAAGGCTGGCAGGCGCAGTAAGGAAGACGACTAGAACTGTAAGCGTCGGCATCTCGCCTACCGGGGCGGTGTGGGCATTTTTACGAGTGTCTGCGCCACCCTTGTAAGCGGGCTGGGTCGCATGGCCATCCCGTACTAAGAGTCTTCCAGGCCATCGGATTCGAGTACCCAACGTGATCCTCTGATTTTGTGAGTAGTGGTGATCGCACCCTAGCTTCTCCCGATTATCTATGTCTACCGCCAGCCAACCAATCAGCGGCGCAGTGGCCCGCACAGCATCCCTCGACTTGGCCACGCTTGCGTGGCCAATCGAGCGTCTCGCTGAGGCACTGGAGGCACTGGCGCGTCAGGCGGGCCTCGTCAGCGGTGGTGATGATCAGGCGGTGAGCGTATCGCTGGGTGCCGACCGCGAGCGCTGGGTTGAGGCGGTAGCGACGCGGCTGGGGGTCGAGGTGGAGCCGATGAGCTGTAGCTTTGATGATCTAGAGGCGCTGGTGCGCGGCGGAGGCCCAGCGCTGCTCCGCATGCCCGCCAATGGATCTCGTGGCGAGTGCGTCCTGGCCCTGCTCCGCTGTAGTTACCGGGCGATTCTGATTACCCCTGAGCGCGGCATCGCGCGCGTTTCTCCGGCCCAAATCGTCGAGGCCCTTGGAGTTGACCACGAAGCACCCATCCGTGGCCCTATCGAGCGATTGCTACAGCAGGCCGGCGTGCCCGAGGAGCGCCGCGCTCGGGCCGGACGAGTGCTTCTGCGTGAGCATCTGGCCGGCGCTCTGTTTGTTGCGGGTTGGCTGCTGCGCCCGCCGCTGGCCGCACCCATGAGTGCTTACGCCCGCCATTTGCACGTCGTGCGATCCGTACTCGCGATCGGCGTCCTTACCTTGCTGGTGCAGGTTCTCACCGTCCTGAGTTGGGCTCTGGTTGGGAATCAGGCTCTCAGTGGTATCTTCACCTCAGCCAGTGTAAGCGCATGGGGGTTGATCCTGTTTACCGCGATCCCTATGCAACTCTGGCTGAGCATGTCCCAAAGCCGACTTGATCTGCTCACAAGCGCGGCGATCAAGCTGCGGCTGCTGGCCGGAGTCTTTGGCCTGAACCCCGACATGGTGCGCCACCAGGGGGTCGGGGAGTTTCTCGGCCTCGTGATTGATGCCGAGATCCTGGATGATCTGGCGGCACTCGGCGGTCTAACCGCGTTCACGGCGCTGGCTCAGATCGGAGGCGCAGCTCTTGTGCTTGCCTATAGCACGGTTGGTCTGTCTCATGTGGCGCTCCTTGGCCTTTGGCTAGCCCTAAATGTGGGGTTGCTGCTCATACTGGTGCGGCAGAGCTGGCATTGGTTTGAGGTCCACCGGGTCATGACCGATGATCTGGTCGAAGCGATGGTTGGACATCGCACTCGTCTGGTGCAGGAAGATCGCACGCGCTGGCACGAGGCCGAGGATCGCGCCCTGGCCAACTACCTACGCTCCTCGACCGGTATGGATTGGACGAGAGCGATCATGGCGATCCTGCCGCGTGTCTGGACAATCGTGGCGCTGGTTGCCCTGTCCCCCGCCATCCTGACTAACACCGATCCGCAGGTTCTGGCAATTAGCCTGGGCGGCATCATCCTGGCCCAGCAGGGTTTCAGTGCGCTGGCCCGATCCGCGAATAGTATCGCCACCCTGATTACGGTTTGGCGACCAGTGCGTCCCCTGCTGCGATCAGGCGCGGCCCAGCAGAGCGCGGCACCTGCACTAGTTACGAGTACGGATAATCGTGAGCCGGGGCAACCACTACTCATGGCCCGCAGCCTTGTCTACCGCTATCGGGCAGGAGCCGAGCCAGCGCTGCGTGGCTGTAGCCTACGGGTTGCCATCGGTGACCGCGTACTGATCGAGGGGCCCTCGGGTGGGGGCAAGTCCACTCTGGCTGCCGTGTTGGCCGGTCTGCGGCCGCCCGAAGCGGGTCTGCTGCTGATTGATAGCTTTGATCAGCCAAGCCTGGGTTCGGTTGCCTGGCGGCGTCGGGTGGCAATGGCTCCCCAATTTCACGAGAATCACGTCTTCGCTGGCACCTTTGCCTTCAATCTCTTGATGGGTCGGCGCTGGCCGGCCACACCTGAGGATCTGGCCGAGGCCGAGGCGGTCTGTGACGAACTGGGCCTGGGTGAACTGCTTGCGCACATGCCTGCCGGTATGCTACAGCAGGTCGGTGAGACAGGATGGCAGCTCTCGCACGGCGAGCGCAGTCGGCTCTTCCTGGCTCGTGCCCTGCTCCAGGGAGCGCCGCTGATCATTCTGGACGAGAGCTTTGGTGCGCTCGATCCGGAGACCCTTGATCTGGCTCTGGCCTGCGCGCTGCGCCGCGCCCCAGCTATGCTACTGATTGCGCACCCGTAGGAGTACCCGCTCATGTCGCTCCAGTCAAAGCGTCACATTCCTGCTCACACGCTCTACGTGTGGTGGCGAGCAGAGCTTCTTTCTGAACGTTCGTACCGGGTTCCGGTGGCCGGCCGCCGGAACCCGGCCCCCGGCCCCCGAATCCTGGGCACAGAGGCCATCATCATACCCGAAAGGAATTTCCGGAACCCTGTACTCGTGACCGGATGGGTGCGCTCCGGCACCCTGGCCACCCTGGTCGCTCTGGCGGTGGCGCTGGGTGGGTGCGGCACGAACCTGCCACAGGGCTGCCCGCCGGCATGCGTAGGTGCCAACCTGTCCAATCTCAACCTACAGGGAGCCCAGTTGGCTGGGGCCAACCTCACCGGCGCGACCCTCGACCGGGCTGATCTAAGCAAGGCTAACCTAAGCGGGGCTGACCTGAGCGGGGCCAGCCTGCGCAACGCGCTCCTCAGCGATGCCAATCTGCGGGACACAATCATAAGTGCCACCAATATGCATAGCGCCAACCTCAACAAGGCGCAACTCGACAGCGCAATCATTGCCAGTGCCGATCTCAGCGGGGCCAGTTTGGTCGGCACCTCAATGACCAATGCCGGGGTGCGTGCCATCAACCTCAGCGATGCCGACCTAACCGGGCTGACGATGACAACCAGCGGCGGGCAGTATTTCGATATGTCAGGGGCACTGATGCGTGATGCTCAGCTCACGGGCGTGGATTTGCGCGGCGGCTACCTTAGCGCAGCGGATCTGCGCGGTGCTACACTCGACCACAGCAACGCCAGCGGTATCTGGATGAATCTGATTGACCTGAGTGGATCCAGCCTGCATGGTACCAATTTCAACGGAGCCTTGATGTTCGGAGCCAACCTCAGCGGGGCTGATCTACGCGGTGCCACCTTGCGCGGGACCTTCCTCATTGGGGCCAAACTTGGTGGGGCCGATCTGCGTGGGGCCGATCTGCGCGGGGCCGTCCTGGTACGCGAGGATCCCTTCAAACTTGGCGATGTCAACACTGATGATCGGGTTGCCATACTGAGCAGCATTCAGCGCGAGGCGATTGAAGTGGATGCCGACCTGAGTGGTGCGTATTATAATAGCGCGACGCTCTGGCCCACCGGCTATACCCCGCCCGAAACGGCTATACTGGAGCCGTAGGGTCATAACAATGGATCTCTGGTTACACCACAACCGACACCTTGAAGTCCTCGTATCAGCTACGTCTGGCTTCATGTTACGCCTCGCCAGCATCTGCGCTGTCGCGCTACTTGCCATCAGTCTTGGTGGCTGCACGCAGTTGGCCCTGAGTTGCGCACCCGACTGTAGCGGTGCCATCCTCCCCCGGCGTGATCTGAACGGGATTGACATGACAGGTATGCTGCTACGCGACGCTGATCTACGCGGGGCCAACCTGTCCGGTGCCAACCTGACTGGCGTCGATCTTTCGAGCGCGATGCTAATGCAAACCAATCTGACCGATGCCAACCTGACCGGTGCGAACCTACGTGGGGCGAAGCTCCAGGGCGCAGTCTTGATCGGCGCTCAGCTCGAAGGTGCCAATCTGTCTGGCGCTGAACTACAGGGAGCCGACCTCTCGCGGATCAACCTGGTCCATGTGAATCTGAGCGCGGCGAACCTGAGTCAGGCCCGGCTGATCGGCGTCAATTTGAGTGGGGTAAAACTAAGTGGCGTGATGCTCCCCGGCGCGATTCTCGACGGGGCTAACCTTGATGGGGCGGATCTCAGCGGCGTGAACCTCAGCGGTGCCAAGCTACAGGGTGCTTCGTTGGTCAAAGCTAATCTGAGCGGGGCCAACCTCCGTGCGGTGGTCCTCTATGGTGCCAACGCCACCGATGCGCGCATGGTCGGTGCGGTTTTAGTTGCGGCAGACTGTGACTCGACCACTATGACTGGGGCCGATATGCGCGGGGTCAACGCTGATATGGCCTACTTCACCGGTGCCAACTTGCGTCACGTTCGCCTTTCACACGCCACCCTAACCTTCATCTCGTTCCAGGGGGCAGATCTCACCGATGCTGATCTCAGCGGCACCAAGCTCGTCGCTGCGGAGGGTAAGCGCCCAGGTAACTTGAGCGGGAGCATCCTGGTGAACGTCAACTTCAGCGGATCCGATCTCAGCGGTGCCATTCTCAAGGGGGTTGATCTGAGCGGGGCCGACCTCAGCCAAGCCACGCTCAGCACCACCACACTCGTCACAGATGAGAGCGGTGAACACGAGAAGACCTTCGCGGTCGATCTCAATGGCGTCGTATGGGACGAGCAGACGCACTGGCCGACGGGGTTTAAGCCAGAGTCTTAAGCTAAAGGTGTGAGGCATGTTTTTATTCCAGACGCTCAATATCGCGACAATCATCGTCTGGTTGGCTCTGGCGATCATGTTCGCGAGTACCTTGATTCGCAAAGCGCGTCTCGATGGTATCGGCAGTGCTTTCCGGGAGATCACCCGCTGGCGCAACCTAGGCTACTTGCTGCTGGCCTTCGCCTTTACCATCCTCGCACGCAGCTTGGTCTTCGTTCAGCCGCAGGAGGTGGGCGTGGTCATCTCGCTTATCAGCGCCAACGGCTACCGTGATCGTCCCCTGCGCTCTGGCCTGCATTGGATCCCACCCTTGCTGGAGGAGGTACGTATCTATCCGATCTCATGGCAGACCTATACAATGTCACACAAACCGGTTGAGGGTCAGCGCACGGGTGATGACGCAATCATCGCCCGGAGCGCCGATGGCCAGGAGGTAGCGATTGATTGTTCGATCATCTATCAGCTAATCCCCGACCAGGTTGCCCGGATCAATATCGAGTGGCAGAATCGTTACCAGGAGGATTTCGTGCGCGCAGTGGTTCGTGGCGTGGTTCGCAGTATCACGTCGAACTATCGTGTCGAGGAGATCAACAGCGATAAGCGCCAGGATATCGAGCGCCAGATTAACGACGAACTACGCACACTCTTCCAGGAGAAGGGTTTCGCCCTCGACCGCTTCGTGCTGCGTAATGTCGCCTTCTCGCCCGAGTTCGCTGCGTCCATCGAGCGCAAGCAGATCGAGCTTGAGGGAGTTCAGCGGAGTCAGCACGAAGCGGATCAGGTTCGCTTGCGTGCCCAAGGTGAAGCTGACGCGGTCCAGCTCAAGGCCAAGGCCGAGGCTGATGCGCTGCGCCAGATCGCTGCGGCTCTGGAGGGGAACCCCGGCCTCCTGAGCTATCGCTACATTGATAAGATCGCACCCAACATCCGCGTGATGCTCCTGCCGAATAACTCACCCTACATCCTGCCGTTGAATGACACTGGTCTGGCGAATGATGGTACTCTCATCCCCACCCCCACCCCTATGACGAGGCCAGGGGCAACCGAGATACCTGGTGCTGTCCCAACGATCACGCCAACCGCTCCTGTCCGCGTTACCCTGCCTGCAAATTAAGGAAAGGAGATGTAACGTCGTCTTTATGTTGTACGTATAAGTATGTACACTATCCATTCTGATCACGTATGAAGGCCCTCGATCCTCAAAGTGGCACGCCGGATGAAGCAGGAATCCCTATCGCGTACTCTTGGGTACGTAGAAAGTAGCAAATGTAACATGGAACTCCTATTAGGAATTGCGCTGATCGCGGGAATCGCCTGGTACGCGCTGAGTCGTTCTACTACGTCACCCCAGTTGACCGTGGGCAATGCCCGGGATGCGGCTAAGCGTACCACCCAACAGTTTGGGACTACCTCGCGCGAACTGCTCGGCAAGTTGCGTGGCCGCTTCGACCGCACCGCCGACCAAGAGTCCTTCAAGAGTTGGATTCTCACGCTGGTGGATGCCGTCCCAGGTGAAGTCACCCTCGCCGCCGCCTTCCGAGCCTGGATTGGCGAACTGGCACTGGCCGATCTCAAGACCTTCCGCAAGCAACTTGCGAGCTTCTGCGAAACTCTTGACATCGAGAATGAGTGGCTGCACAAGGATCATCTGGGACAGCGCCCCGAGATGCGCCGCGCCCTTGAGGAAACCGTCGGCCTCTATGCACTGGCCTACGCTCGCGGTGCCGGTCAGGAGGGCGATATTGCCCGCACCCGTATCTTCCAGCGCTGGGTCGTTGCGCCCGATCGCTTGGCGAACCGTGACTTCGGCACCAAGCTGTACACGGCCCTCGTCACGAAGGGCTTGGCAACTCCGCCACCCGAGATGCTGCTTGCCGCCGAGAAGCAGCGCCGTGCCTTCGCTAACCAAGCCATCCGTGAGGCTGCCGCCCACGACCCCCAGGCATTTGACGCTGTTCTCGCTGAGATGCTGAACCCCACCCCCAAGGCCCCGCCCGCCGTTGAGACCCCGCCTAATCAGGTCGTCATTCCTGCCGATCCGTCCCCGGCTGCATCTAGTCGCCGCGCCCGGAACGTCGCTGAGGCGTAGACTATGACCCCCCTGCTGATTCTGGTGGTTCTCAGCACCCTGTCTGCGCTGCTTTGGTGGCGCAGACAGGGTGCTGCGCCAGCCATAGCTCGCCCTACCACCGCTCGCTCCGCCACAGCTCGCCCCGGCAGGCGCCGGTTGTTGCCGCTATCGCGGGGCGAGCGCCTAGCCCTGTGGCTCCAGGAAGCTGCATCCAGCAGCGCCGCAGATCTCCCCCTCAATGCCGATGCCGAACTCCTCACCTGGGTTGCTACGCTGACTCGCCCTGAGTTGCGGAACTGGGAACGTGCCGCTCGCGCCTTCTTTGCCGGGGCCGGGTTCGATCTGGCCTTGCTTTGGAGCCATACACTCGATCAGGATGCGGATCTTCGTGCCGAGATAAGTACCGCCGTGCTGATCTACAGCCTCAGTTATGCCCGCGCCCGTCGCATTGCGCCGACAGTCGCTGCCGTTAAGGCACTGCATCGCTGGCGAGCCGCTCCCAGACGAGCGAGTCAGCGCCGCTTCGGTGACGCACTGTACACTGCTCTGGTGCGCCGGGAGTTGCTCAGCATCAATCCTGATCTCTTCCTTGCTCCCGAACGGAAGCGGCGAAAAGAGGCTCTCACCGCTATCAAGAATCTCGACGCTAAGCAGCACAATGAGGTTCGTACCACGGTCGCTATGATGCTCGCGGGAACCCCGATCACCCCACTGCCCACGCCCAGCCAGCATGCGCTTCCGTCGCCCGTTGACTCTGAAACTGAGGCTCCCGATGGCGATCAACTTTCCGCACTCCACCCGCGTGCTGCGTAACGATGGCATGGTGCCCACAGGGGTACTCCTCGCCATGGCCGGCTGCATCCTCTTGCTCTGGGGGGCTTGGTTTGTTTTCGCCCGCGTGCCGATCACCATCACCTGCGCCCAGGCCACGCCCACACGGGATGGTGCGATCATGGCGCAGTGCCCACCCGGCACGATCGGGCGCGTCAATCGCGGTGCCTCAGCGGTCATCGTGGTTACGCGCAACGGTAACCATCAGGTTTTCAATGCGGTCGTCCTGCGCGTGCCCGATCGCTACATACGTGATCTCGCCCCGGACACGGTTGAGGTCTACCCCTTCCTTACTGAACCTCTGCCTGCCGGGGTCGCCACAGAGGTGCGCGTCACGGTCGAGGAGGTCTCGCCCCTGCACCTGGTGCTACGCGGCAATTCCACCTCGTACGCTACGACCAGCGGAGCATCCCAGCCATGAACGCCCAACGCCAGTGGCTGGTCCCCGAGCAGGTGCAGACCTCGGCCATGGACTGCGGTCCAGCGGCCTTGGTCTCCCTGCTCGCCGGTCACGGGATCACGGTTAGCTACGGGCGTCTCCGCGAGGCATGCCAGACCAGCGTGGATGGGACCTCAATTGATACGCTGGAAGAAGTAGCTGTCGCGCTCGGCCTTGAGGCCGAGCAGACCATGCAGCCAGTTGACTTCCTGCCTCGTGCGGAGGCTGCCGCCCTACCGGCCCTGGCTGTGATCACGCTACCCTCGGGTGTGACCCACTTTGTCGTGATCTGGAGCCGTATTGGTTCGTGGATCCAGGTGATGGATCCAGCCGTCGGGCGGCGCTGGCGACGCTGGGATCGGGTCGCTCGCGAGCTTTACCTTCACGAAATGCCCGTTCCCGCCGAGGACTGGCGCGATTGGGCGATGGGTGCCGAGGCGCATGCCACTTGGGGCCGCGCCATGCACGATCTCGACATTACCCCCGCCGCCAGCGCAGAACTCATCGCCCAGGCCGCCGCCGCGACAGGCTGGCGCAGCTTGGCCACCCTCGATGCCGCTATCCGTCTGGCGAGTACCCTCGTGCGCGCCGGGGGAATCGTCCGTGGCAAAGAGGCCAGGGATCTGATCGTGGCCTGCCTCGAACCGGCCATCACCAGGGACGAACTGCCGTACGACATGATTCCCGCAAGCTACTGGTTCGCCCGGCCCGGCCCACCTGATCTGGTCGGTGTGGAGGGCGAGGAGATGGTACTCATCCGTGGAGCGGTACTCGTGCGTGTGCGCGGGCTCCGCCCGTCCGACACCGCACCCCCGGATCTTCCCCCAGAGCTGGCGGCAGCTCTCAACGAGCCACCACCCCAACCCGGACGACTGATCCTCCAGATGATCGGGCGCGATGGATGGCTACCCCCAGGGCTGATCGTCCTGGCCATGGTTGCCGCCGCCGCCGCCATCACCACCGAGGCGTTGCTCTTCAAGGAGATTCTCCAAGCCAGCACGCCGCTGCTCCAGGGCCAGCAGCGCGGCGGTGCCCTGCTGGCCATACTCATCTTTCTTGTCGCCCTCTGCGCCGTCGATCTGTTGAGTGCGAGCTTGTCCAGCCTGGTCGGCAGACGACTAGAGGTGCGCCTGCGCATCGCCCTGCTTGAAAAGATCCCCCATCTGGGTTCGCGCTACTTTCATAGCCGCCTCGTCTCCGACATGGCCGGGCGCGCCCACGGCCTGCGCACCCTGCGCACCCTGCCGGTCACCGTCGCGGGCATCATCCAAGCCGGATTCCAGATCCTCCTCACGACTGCCGGACTGATCTGGCTCAACCCGCATGGCGCAGCCTTCGCGTTGCTGCTTACCGCAGCCTTTGTGCTATGGACGGTCGTTCTGACCCCGGCTATGAGCGAGCGCGAGCATCGCGTGCAAACCCACAACGGTGCCCTCAGCCAGATCTATCTCGACGCCCTGCTTGGACTGACGCCCCTACGTCTCCACGGGGCCGAGCGATCCATGCAGCGTGAGCATGAGCAGATCCTGTCGAGTTGGTGGCGGGCCAGTAGCCAACTGGCCTACCTCAGCGCATCCGGCCAAGCTGGGGCTAACCTGATCTACACGATCTTCGCCATCGCCCAGGTGGTGGTCTTTATCAAAGCGGGCGGCAGCAACGATCTGGTGTTGCTCCTGCTCTACTGGACTTTTAGCCTGCCGGGGTTGGCTCAGTCCCTGATCGCCTTGATCCAGCAGTACCCCGGTTTGCGCGCCCGCGTCCTCACCCTGATCGAGCCGTTAGGCGCACCCGATGAGGATGCCACAACGGGCGACGTGCCCGCCGATCCTGCCCCGCTCCCCGGCGTCGGTGGGGTTGCCATCACGCTCACGGATGTGACGGTGCAGGCTGGTGGACACACCATCCTCAATGGGCTGAACCTGAGTATCTCGCCTGGCGAGCAGATCGCCGTGGTCGGGCCGTCTGGCGCAGGGAAGTCAAGCTTGGTCGGACTGCTGCTGGGCTGGCACACCCCAGCGGCGGGGCTCTGCGAGCTTGACGGGTTCCCTCTCGATGGCACCATCATCACGAGTCTGCGCCGATCCACAGCCTGGGTTGACCCCGCCGTGCAACTCTGGAACCGCTCGCTGATGGCCAATCTCACCTACGGGCAGCCTGATGG
>CAIXLU010000143.1 GCA_903920315.1 uncultured Oscillochloris sp. | reverse complement strand
GCCAAGAACGAGGGCCACCACAAATGCCTGCGCCCCGGTGGCCGGATCCACGCCGCCGCTGAGTAGTCCCGCCACCGCCGGAGCCTGGGAAGCTAGGGCGATCATCCCCGCGCTCAGGCCCAAGCCGATTACCCCGCCGATAACTGACTGGATCAGAGCTTCGCTCAGGATCATCCGCACCACCCGCCGCCGCCGCCAGCCCATCGCCCGCAGCACGCCAATCTCGCGGGTGCGCTCGAAGACGCTCATCAGCATGGCGTTCATCATGCCCAGGCCGCCCACCAGAATGGCAAAGAGACCCAGCACCCAGCCCATCGAGCGGTAGATCTTGAGCATTTCGTCCTGCGAATTCGCCTCGCCCGAGCGCGTAACGCCCAGGTTATCCCAGCGCGTCTCGATCTCTGTACGCACCGCCTCGCGGTACGAGGGGTCGGTCAGTTGGAGTTTGAAGTAGCTGACTTGGCGGCGTTTGTCGAAGGCGCGTTGGGCGTCCTCCAAGTGGATCACCGCGCCGTTGTCCTCAAAGCTCTGTCCCGTCTCGTAGACGCCGACCACCCGGTAGCTGATGTCGTTGATACGGAATTTGTCGCCAACGCCCTTCTTGAGATTCTCGGCGCTCTGACGACCCAGCATCAGCTCGCGCTTGGCAGTTATCTGCCGCCCGGCAATGATCTTATAGCGGCCAATCGCGAAGCCGCGTGGATCCTCGCCAGCCACCAGGAAATAGGGCGAGTCGGGCATCTGCACAATGCCCACAGCGGTGCCAGCCACCCCGACTACCCCACGGATCTGGCGGATCTGCTCGCCCACGCCCTCGTCAATTGCGCCGATGATAATCATGAGCGCGTCCTTCTGGCTTACCAGCAGATCGGCGTCGGTTGAGGAGCCGATTGCGCCGAATCCGTCGGCCATGCCGTTGCCGAACGCCGAGAGTACGACAACTGCAGCCACACCCACGGCGATGCCGAGAGTAGTGAGCAGGGTGCGTGTTTTCCGCCGCCACAGGTTTTTTAGGCTGAGCATAGCTTCGCCTCCGCTTTGGTCGGTGTAGGGACGCAGCAGCGCCGCGCTGCTGCGTCCCTACTGCGGCACATCTGCAATCTAAAATCTGCAATCTGAAACGTGCCTTACGCCCCGATGGTCACAGTCGCGGTCATATTCCAGCGCAGGCGCGGATCCCAACTGCCCGGCTTGATCACCACGGTGTAGATCACATCTCCCTGGAAGGATGTGCCCAGCCCCTTGATCTCTGTCACCGTGCCCTGGAGAGTCAGGTCGGGCAGGGCATCAAAGCTGAGCGTTACCTGGTCGCTCAGGCGCACGGCCACAATATCGAGTTCGGTCAGGTCGCTGGTTTCGATCTTCCATGCCGAGGTGTCGGCCAGGACAATGGCTGGCCCAGCGGGGGTGATCTCATCGGCCTTGATGTTAATCGCGACGATGGTACCCGCAAAGGGGGCACGCAGGGTGGCCCGCTCGATGGCCAGTTCAGCCTGACGCACCGCCACGGTGGCAGCCTGGATCTGGGCTTGGGCCACCGCGAGATCAACGCTACGCGGCCCCGCCTTCGTCTGGCTCAGATTGGCTTGAGCCTGCTGAACAGCGGCGGCGGCAGCATCCACCGCACCGGCGCGGGCATCGCCAGTGAGGCGAGCGAGAGCGGCCTCGGCTGTCGCCACACGTGCGCGGGCCGCAGCGATCTGGTCGGCGTCAGCACCCGAGAGCAGCAGGTCGAGGCTGGCCTGGGTTTGACTCACCCGTGATGTGGCGCTGGCGATACCGCTTACCTCAGCCTGTCCGGCGTGTTCACGATCACGCCGAGCTTGGGACAGGGCGGCCTCGGCATTCTGCACGCTACGCTGGGCGCTTCCCTCCGCATCCTTCTGAGCCTGGGCGAGATCGCCGGATCGCTCAATCTCGCGGTTATCCCAGTAGATACGGCTATAGGCGTCCTGGGCATCACGCAAGGTGTTGGCAGCCTGCTGCACACCGAGGTCGGCGGCTCCCTTGGCGGATGCCAGGGCGTCGCGCTGAGACTGGAGATCGGCCTGGGCTTGGGCGAGAGCGGCACGAGCCTGACGGATCTCGTCCTCTTTGGGGCCAGCCTGAAGCTGGGACAGACTGGCACGGGCCTGGGCGAGATCTGCGCGGGCGGCGGCGAGATCGCGAGAACTGACGCTGCCGACTACCTGACGGGCACCAGCCTGGGCCTGAGCCAGACTCGCCTCGGCGGCAGCGATCACATCGGGCGCGGCACCAGCCGCCAGTTGCTCATAGGCAGCCTGGGCCTGGGCGAGGGTAGCGCGGGCATGCTCGACGCCGAGCAGGAGTTCGGCGCTGTCAAGTTTGGCCAGGGGCGCGCCCTCGGCAACTTGATTGCCCTCGGCAACGACAATCTCGTCCACCAGACCCGCGTTCAGGAAGCGCAACTCGGCGCTGCGGACGGGCAGAATCTTGCCGTCGGCGACCACCCGTGGGGGCGGGGGCGCAGCCTCGGGCGTAGCAGTTGGCGTGGCGCTCTGGCCACCAATCCCGGCGCACGCGCTGAGCAGCATGCCGATGATTGGGAGTAGCACGAAGTGGCTCACGTGAAAATAGCCGAGAGCCGAGAGCCGAGAGCCGAGAGCCGGACACCAGCGACTCTTTTCATCTGGTGTTGTGCGCGAATCACATGGTTGTCTGATATGTAGGCGCATCGTAGACCTCCATCTTAGAGTGTAGGGTACACATGATGGGAGTTGTTCGTACATGAACTACTATCATGATACGCCTGAGTGTCAAGAGGTGGTACTGCAAAAAGAACGTTCGTTACGCGGAATGACGCGAGATTCTTTGCGTCTTTGCGCCTTAAAAGTAACGCTGTCACGCTGAGCGCAGCGAAGCGTCCCGGCAGCCCATATCGCGGTCGGGACGCTTCGCTGCGCTTAGCGTGACATGTCTCACAGCGTTACTTTTGCGATAGTGCAAAAGACGCGAACGCCCCGCCCCTATGCTATAATGCGGCTCATGGTGAAGCCGCACGCCCGTGCGAGGAGTGAGATGACTGAGGAGCGGTTGCTCAGCCCCAACCCCGACAGCGATGATCAGCAGGTTGAGAAGAGCCTGCGTCCACGCAGTCTGGCCGAGTTTATTGGCCAAGAGAAGACTATCGAACAACTGAAGATCGCGATTGCGGCGGCCAAGGCCCGCAGCGATCCGCTGGATCATCTCCTCTTCTACGGGCCACCTGGTCTGGGCAAGACATCTCTGGCCGGGGTGATTGCCAGCGAAATGGGCGTGAAGATCAAGATCACCAGCGGCCCAGCTATCGAGCGCGCCGGTGATTTGGCCGCCATCCTGACTAATTTGCAGAAGGACGATGTTCTCTTTATTGATGAAGTTCACCGGCTGAACCGTGCGGTGGAGGAGGTTCTCTACCCGGCGCTGGAGGATTTTGCTCTGGATCTGATGGTGGGCAAGGGGCCGAGCGCACGCAGTCTGCGCCTGAGCCTGCCGCGATTCACCGCCATCGGGGCGACGACGCGGGTGGCCCTGCTCACCTCACCTCTGCGCGACCGCTTCGTGTCGGTCCACCGGCTGGTGTTTTATAACGATGACGCCATGCGCGAGATCGTCGCCCGCTCGGCGGGTATCCTGGGCATGCCGATCACCGATCAGGGTGCCCTGGAAATCGGTCGCCGCGCCCGTGGCACGCCGCGTATCGCTAATCGCCTGCTACGCCGTGTACGTGACTACGCCCAGGTGATTGCCGATGGCGTGATTGATGTCCCCGTGGCCCGCGCTGCTCTGGCTCAGCTAGAAGTGGATGAACTGGGGCTGGACGAGAACGACCGGCGGTTACTGCACGCGATCATTGAACTGTTCAACGGCGGGCCGGTTGGATTAAGCACCCTGGCCGCCGCCTTGTCCGAGGAAGTAGACGCGATTGAGGACGTGTATGAGCCATTCCTGCTCCAGCTCGGTTTTCTCCAGCGCACCCCGCGTGGCAGGATCGCCACCCGGCGGGCCTATGATCACCTGGGCATCGCCTACAGCGAAAAGGCTCCTGGCGAAGACTCCCCGCAGGGACGATTGTTTTAAAAAAGCGTAGGGGCGGCTCGCACGTAGGGGCGGCTCGCGAGCCGCCCCTATGCTCTCCCATGCGGTCAGGCGTACCGTCGCAGGCTGGAAGCCTGCGCTACAAAGTGGCGTCAATGATCGTGATCCCTGGGTCGTCTGCGCTCGACGCGGGCGGCGGCAGGGCAACGGGCCGATTATCGCGACGGCGGCGGCTGAGGCTCTGCTCCGCGCCGCGCTTTAGGGCCGAGCCGAAACCGAAGGCCGGACGCTCCTTGGTCGCGCCGATGGGCGTGTAGGGATGCTCAATCTCGACCCGGTCGAGGATCTCCTTCACATCAATGTCGGTCAGTTCATTGCGCAGGATGAGCGCCTCGGCCACCGCAACTACCGCCTCGCGGTTATGCTCGATCAGTTGCTTCACCTCGTTAAACTGCTTCTTGATGATCGCCTCGATGCGCGGCTTAATGTCCGGTGCCGAGAGTCCCTGGATGCCGCCGAAGAGCAGGTAGGAGAAGTAGCTCTCGTCCATCCCGTAGGCTCCGACCATCATGGCCGCCTGGTAAGTGGCCTGCTGGAGATCGCCGGTGACGCCGCTCATCTGGATGCCCAGGAAGAGTTCTTCAGCGGCGCGGCTGGCCACCGAGATCTTAATCTGGTCGAGCAGTTCGTCCCTGGTGCGGGTGTGGATCTCCTCCTCGGGCTTCCACGCGGCGAAACCGAGAGAACTGCCGTGACGCACAATCGTCACTTTGGTGAGCCGCTCCTTCTTGAGCAGCTTAACCATCGCGTAGGCGTGACCAGCCTCGTGGTAGGCGATTCGGCGGCGCTCTTCGTAGGACATGCTGCGGATTGGCTGTTTGAGTCCCCACTCGTGCATCTCACGGGCCTGGGTGAAGTCCCAGTAATTAATCGCCGCTCGGTTGTCGAAGTGAGCGTGGATCGTTGCCTCGTTAATGCAGTATTTGATCGCCACCGGCGTATAGCCAATCGTATCGGAAACCATACGCTTGAGCGGCATCGGCTCGTGCTTGACCTTGCCAAGATAATACTCGATCACCTCGCGGCGACCATCGGCGTCGGGCGGCTCAACGGTGATCTTGCGGTCGAAGCGACCGGGGCGCAGCAGCGCGGCGTCGAGGGACTCGGCCAAGTTCGTGGCCGCCATCGTCAGCACCGGGGGCATCTCGGTCTTCTTGCGGCGCAGGTGAACCACACGCAGCAGCTTGCCCCACCACGTATCCTGAGGCGGCGGATCCATCTGGAGCAGTAGCTCGTTGAGGATACCGCTGCCGCCGCCCATATTGCCGCCCATGCCCATCATCACGTTGTTGCGGCCACCGGACTGGGCGTGTGAATCCATGCCCGCTGCCCCGGCCATACTGGCGCTGCGGGCACCACCGATAGCGTCAATCTCATCAATAAAGATGATGCACGCGCCGTACTCGCGGGCGAAACGGCGAGCTTTACGGTAGAGGTTCATCACCTTGATGTTGCCCATACCCATGAATGCCGACTGAAGCGAGGGTGCGCTCAGGTAGCCAAAAGGTACGCCCGCCTCGGTCGAAATCGCCTGAGCCAGATAGCTCTTGCCCGTGCCGGGGGGGCCGATCAGCAGAATACCACGGGTTACTTCGCCGCCCATCTGCTTAAACTCTTTGGCCCCCTTGAGCAGAGTGACAACACGCCGCGCCGCCTCCAGTACCTCGGGGTTGCCCTGATAATCCTTGAAGCCGATGCCCGTCTCGCCAGGCTTCACCCAGTAGATGCGGGTGCGCGCCATAAAGAAGTACATCAGGAAGAACTGAAAGCCGATGAAGAAGAACAGGCCCACAGCGGTGGGAATAATGTTCAGAAGCATCGGGCCGAGGCTCCCCGAGAAGACAATATCAATGACCGGGGGAAGCAAGTTGGCCGCCAGCCAGAGCCCAATGGCGATGTAGATGCAGGTGCGGACGAAGCGGAGGAGTTTCCAGTTCCAGCGATGGAAAAACGTGTCAATCTTCTTGTCCAGCTCGCGATCCAGGTCGTCGCGGTTCTGTCCACTGTTGGTTGGGCGGTAGGGCTCAATGGCCATGCGTCTACTCCAGTTCTGGCGGTGAGGCTCACATACGGAGATCTACGATTTTGCCGCTCTTATCTACGGTAAAAACAAACGAAAAAGTGCCGTTGCGGTTTGCCTGCGATGACTCAATATCAACGGCGTAGAAGTACATGAACATCCCGCCCTGGAGAGTAACGCCACCAACATACGAGGACTTCTTATACCGCTGGCCGCCATCGTGTTCGTTCTTGGCCTGGGCCGCCAGTTGCTCCTTCGAGACGCCCTGGTCAATCAGCGCCGCCTGGAGTTGCGGACTGAAGGAATCCCACATACGCTCAGCATCGTAGCGGGCCTGCCCCTGGAGGAAGGACTCGACGGCGGCGGAGGTGGGGATGGCCGGGGGACGGTTATCAGCTAGTTTGGAGACAAAGAGCGGGGCGATCAGGGCGATGCTCTCAACACCAATGATCCCGACCAAAAAGAGAGTGAGCAGCAGCCATCCGAGGCGCGGGCGGACAACTCGACCGGCGAGAATCAGCCCGTAGGCCACCCGGCGCAGCACCAGTCGCGTCGTGCGCTCAACCATCCCACGGGGCAGCGGGTACGAATCCGCCACCGGCATGGTCGGCGCAGACTGTTCGCTTGTGATCCCAGGCGGAGTAACGGGAGGGTAGGATGTCGTTTGAGGGGCAGGGGCAGCCTGTTGATTGACCTGATCTTCCATGTGGAATCACCTCTACATGGGAGTTACACGCCTGCCGGGCAGGGTGCATTCCTTGCGCAACGCGGGTATAAACCAAGTATACCCAAGGCGCAGATTGAGATCAAGAAGATATGATGAGAAGATAATGAGCGCACGAATGTCGTGCGAACCCGACACCTTGCGTAAGGCAGATTGCAGATGTGCCGCAATCTGCAATCTGCAATCTGCAATCTGCAATCTGCCTAATAGCTATAGCCGCCCTCAAGGCGGGCGTTATTCAGCACCACGCCGATGATGTGGGCCTTCACTTTCTCAAGGATCTGGCGTGCCTCGCGGGCGCGGTCGCGGCGGGTGTAGCCAGCCTGGAGGACGAGCAGTACCCCGTCTACCTGAGGGGCGAGGACGGCGGCGTCGGTGACGGCGACCACCGGGGATGTGTCAATCAGTACGATGTCGGCACTGGCGCGCAGACGATCCATCAGGGTGGCCATCCGCCGTGAGCCGAGCAGGTCGGAGGGGCGGGGTGGTAGGGGGCCGCTGGCCAGCAGGCTCAGGCCGGGTACGGAGGTGGCCAGGATGGGCAACTCGCCCTGACCTTGCTCTAGTAAGGCGCTGGTCAAACCGTGGTCGTTCGCCAGTCCAAAGATGCTGTGCAGGCTAGGCCGACGGAGATCACAGTCTACCAGCAGCACGCGCTGCTCGGATTGGGCCATGGTCACGGCGAGGTTGGCTAGGGTGATGCTCTTGCCCTCGTCGGGGGCCGTGCTGGTGACCAGCAGCGTCTTCAGCGGTCGGTCAATGCTCGAAAACTGGATATTCGTGCGCAGGGTGCGATACGCCTCAGCGGCAGCCGAGCTAGGGTCGCGCAGGGTGATCAGTGTGCGCTCAGGTGATGCGCTCGTAGTAGACACGACGACTCCTTATCTTCGGCGGAGGGGCTTCTGGGGCGACAAAGCCTCCCCCGGCCCTACCACGGGTATCGCGCCGAGGGTGGTGAGTCCCACGAAACGCTCGACATCGGCGCTATTCTTGAGCGTGTCATCAACATATTCCAGGATGTAGGCCAGCAGCACGCCGATCACCAAGCCGAGAATGCCGCCAGCGAGGACGTTGATCTTGGTGTTCGGGCTGAGGCTGAGCATGCGCGCCTCCTGAATGCGAGTGACGTTGATGCGTGCGGTGCCCTCTAGGGTGGAGTTAATGCGGTTCACCTCGGCAATAATTCGGCTGCCGACGGCGTTAGCCATCGCCTGGGATTGATCGAGCCGGGCCGCGTCCACCTCAATCACCATCTTTTGCTCGTCGGGGAGAGCCTGGATATTCACGTCGCTTATCCACGTCTCGCCACTGATGTCCAGACTGAGGCTCTGGCTGATCTGGTCGAGGACGCTTGGCTGAAGCACGAGTTCACGGTAGCTGTTCATCGAGTTACGCAGCACCAGGTTCAATCCGTTGTCGGCCTGGTTGGCAAAGGCCAGATACACCGCCTGGGAGCGGAAGGTGTGCGGGAGCAGCTTACTCACGCCGTAGGCCGTTACAACAGCGGCGACGGCGGTGAGGGCAATCACCCACCAGCGCTTGATCAGCACCGAGATATAGTCACGCAACTGCATATGAGAATCTCTCTTTATTGGCAATAGAGCAAAAGTCACCCTAGTCACACATGTCACGCTGAGCGCAGCGAAGCGTCCCGGTGTGTATTATCATCGCCGGGACGCTTCGCTTCGCTCAGCGTGACATGGCGATTTTTGCGGTAGGACATGGTTCAGGACAGGTTTACAGTGTACGATGTTCGTAGTGCGGGCTTCCAGCCCGCCAGATGCGCGTCGGCAGGCTGGAAGCCCGCACTACGAACTGTAAACCTGAAACCTGGCACCTGAAACCTTGTCTAGTGCCTTTATTCTTTGGGGATGGACGCAAGCACGCGGACGCCGATCCATTGTTCGGCCTGATCCGGACTGCGCAGTCGGTCATCAAGGTAGGTGATCAGCAGGGCGATGCCGATGGCGACGGCGAGGCCGAGGGCGGCGCGCAGGGCCGCGTTGACCAGCTTACTGGACAGGCTGCCGATGGTACCGGCAAGCTGAGGCGGATCGAGGGTGGCTACATCGAGACCACCAGGGCTGCGGCCCCAGTAGCCAAGGCCGTGGGACGTGAGCATGTCCACTGCGCCCTGGGTGATAGCCAGGGCGAGATCAGGCGTTGCGGCGACAGCGGTGATGTAGAGTTCGCGGTGCAGCACCTCGCCGCGCAGTCCGTCCTGGACATCGGCGGGGTCCACGGAGAAACCGGCGGTAGTCACCGCAGACTGCACATCCGTGGCGAAGGCAGTACTGCCGATCACCTGAGGAAGATCATCAAGGATAAACTCCGTGGTCGCCCACGAATAGTTGTCGTTAAAATCAGGCATGCTCGCGGCGCGGCCCGCATCAATCAGGCTGCGGGCGATCATCAGGCGCACGCTGGCCTGGTAG
>CAIXLU010000142.1 GCA_903920315.1 uncultured Oscillochloris sp. | reverse complement strand
GACTGATCGAACACCTGCTCGACTTCGGATATACTGTTGCCATCACCACTGACCACGGCCACGTTGAAGCGCTCGGCATGAGCTTGCCGCGTCGAGAAGGTGTGACCGTTGAGACCCGCAGCAAGCGCGCCCGCATCTATAGTAACGCCGATGTCGCCACCCTCGTACAGGAAGAGTTCCCAACCGCGCTCATCTGGCACGACGATGGGTTGCTGCCCCCTGATGTGCATGTGCTCATCCCCTCCGACCGACGGGCCTTCGCTCAGAAGGATCTCCCAGTAGTGAGTCACGGCGGGCTGAGCATCGAAGAGTTGGTCGTACCCTTGGTACTCCTCAGTCGAGAGTGATCCTATGCAGAAGCAGATTGGATTTCGCCGTAATATCTACCGCTCCTGGCTCGACGCCGCCGCCGCGCTCTGCGTAGAGACCCGCGATAGTGCGGAACTGCGGGTGCGCCTCGATCCAATCGTGGCGGATCATGTGGAGAGTGTAGAAAATCGCCGGACGGCTATCGGAATCTTGCTCCATATTTGGCACAACAGTACATCGCGGTCGTCTGCGCTCCATGAGGATGCTCTGCACCTCTTCGCTCAATCACAGACAGCAATGGATCGCCTCTGGCTCCACTACGGGTTGACTCTGCTCGCCTATGACTTCTTTCGCATCACTAGCGTCATTATCGGACAGATCACCCGCTACAACAACGGTGTGACGCCGAAGCAGATGAAACAACGGCTCGTTGCCGAGATCGGCCAACGTGGCGGCCTGGATAAAGCCGTGGATCGGATTGTCTCCTCATTGCGCGATTGGGGGATCTTCATTGATGCCGGCGAGCGATACACATACGGCCCACCGATCCCACGCCTTCAGACAAACAACCACGCCATCGAGTTATGGCTTCTTCGCGCAGCCCTCACTGCCCACCCCGCCGAGGAGATCTCCTTCGCCGATCTCATCCGCCTGCCCGAGTTGTTCCCGTTCCGCTTCACTGTGACCGTTGACGATCTTCGCACATCCCCCACCTTTGAGGTGCAGCGCCAAGGCATTTCTTGGGACATGGTGCGGCTCACGGATGAACCTCAGAAGCTTCAGCCAATCAGCCAGATGCCGATGATATAGCACTCTGCGCTAACGGTGCAATCTGCTCTCATGCCAAAAAAAACCTTTGCGCCTTCGCGCCTTCGCGTCAAACGAGATTTCGATGTGACGCGAAGAAACACAAAAGCCTTTGCGTTAAAACGACAGCACTGTAGCCCTCACCGTCTCCCTCACATCACGGCGCCCCTGGGATGATCGGTATCGGCGGCGGAGCCGTCGTGGCAGCGGGGCGCGGCCTCGCCGTCGCAGCGGGGCGCGGCTTTGCCGGAGCCACCGGTGCCGCCGTGGGGATCGCCGTCGCCGTCGGGCTGGCCGTCGCTGTCGGCACGTCCACCGGCTCGCTCTCCGCCGGGGATTGCGCGCTTCCTCGCGGTGGCACGGGCAGCGCCGACGGCGTGGGCGAGGGGTGGGCAGTCACGGTTGGCGCGGGCGAGGGCAGCACCGTGGGGACGGCGGATTCCGTGACGACAACGAGATCCGGGGCGGGCGCGGCCCCGGCGGGCGCGGCGGCCCGCACGGCCCCCAGGCCGACCGCGAGGGCCAGGGCGAGGGCGGGCGCGGCAGCCCACAGTACCCAGCGGCGGGATCGCCGCACCGGGGCCGGCGAGGGCGGCGATATATCGCCGCAACCGGCGGCGCGCAGCGCATCCCGCAGCTCGGTGGCGGTGGCCGGACGGTCAGCCCCGCGCAGGGCCAAGGCACCCATCACCACGTCACACAGCGCCACCGGCAGATCTGGCCGCACCGCACCCAGCG
>CAIXLU010000141.1 GCA_903920315.1 uncultured Oscillochloris sp. | reverse complement strand
GTTCAGGTGCGGCTCCCGAAGGAGCGACTGTGCAGCCCGAAGGCCCACATTGCGGGCATTGTAAGACACGTATTCACTGTTGGCAATGTTCTGGCTAAAGCCAGTGAGAAACCCGCCTCACCGCTCGGCTAAAGCATGGCGGCTTGCGGCGGGTTTAATCGGTCACGATCACTGGGGTCGGCATAGCGCCAGTATAGAACATGCGCCGTGTCCACGGAGCCGGGTTCGCTCTGTCACGTGATACCGGGCGCATGTTCAGGCCATAGGCCAGTGGGACATGACGACTCGACACGCTGATCTCGTGGCGGCTGGTGACAGCGACGTTTGTACCGGCCCTATGCGGAGAATCGGCGTGACTGCTCGTGCAACACCGCTTTACAGCGACATGCCGCCCTTACCGCTTTCACCCGCAGGTGCGGAGCTGTAACTATCTGCATCGCCACCGCATCAGATAGGCAGTGGACGATGGAGACGGGACATGAGGCAAGGATATCACCATGGGACTCATGCAGGATAAGGATCGGGCGGCGGTACAGGAGGCGTTCGCCGGGCTGACGCGGCCCGTACACCTGGTACTCTTCACCTCGGCGGAGAGCGGCGAGTATAGCGATGTTGCCCGTGATCTGCTCACGGAGGTGGTCGATCTGCATCCGCAACTCAGCCTGGACGTGGTAGATCGGGAGGCCGACGCGGCTCGTGCGGTTGAACTGGGCGTGGACAAGGCCCCCGCCATCGTCATGCTCGGCGGCAGCGAGCGGGCCGACTACGGTATCCGCTTCTTCGGGGTGCCCGGCGGCTATGAGTTCGCCACGCTGATTGAGGGCATTCGACTGGTGGGCGGTGCCTCCCCGGTCGCACTCCAGCCGGCGACACAGGTATTTCTCAACGAGTTGACCGCGCCGATGCGCCTGCAGGTCTTCGCCACGCCGACCTGCCCCTACTGCCCGCGTGCAGTCATTCTGGCCTATCAACTGGCCCTTGCCAGCCCCTATATCAGCGCAGATGGTGTTGAGGTGAGCGAGTTCCCCGACCTGGGCGACCGCTATGCCGTGATGGGTGTGCCCAAGACGGTAATTGACGAACTGGTGCATGTCGAGGGCGCGGTACCCGAGGGCATGTTGCTGGAGCGGCTGCGCGAGGCACTGGTCGCAGAGTCTGCCCGCTAGGCACCCGATGACCCCCTGCGTTGGCAGCGTGCTATACTGCGGCAACGCTGCCACGGAGGGCTACCCTATGCCAGGGCTCATCATTAATCTCTCGATCTATGCGGACGAGGCCGCGCTCCTCGCCGGCCTGCGCCGCCACGACCCTGACGCCTGCACATGCCTCGTCAAGCGCTTCGCGCCGTTGGTCTACGCCCGCGCCCTGCGCCTGGTAGGCGACCCCGACGACGCCGAGGGCGTGCTTCAGACCACCTTTATCAAGACCTGCGATGCCCTGCCGAACTTCGACGGGGCGAGCAGCCTGGGCACATGGATCTATCGTATCGCAACCAACGAGGGGCTGATGCTACTCCGCCAGCGCCGACCGCAGGTTGCCTTCGATGCGGTCGCGGAGTTGCTTCCGGCGGATGAACTGCCCCAGCCGAACCACTCATGGACCATTGACCCTGGGCGTGCCGCCCTGAATGGCGAACTGCGCGACCAGTTGGCGCAAGCCATCGCCGCGCTGCCAGAGCCGCTGCGGGTGGTCGTTACGCTGCGCGACATCGCCGAACTGAGTACCGAGGAGACGGCGGCCCAGCTTGGAATCACGCCCGGCGCGGTGAAGGTACGTCTGCATCGCGCTCGCCTGCGGCTGCGGGATCTCCTGGCGGGCTACCTGGGGTTCGTGACGGAGGACGACGATGACCAAACCGCAGCACCACCACCATAGTCTTGAACGCTGCCGCACGTTGATCGCGCAACTGAATGATTACCTTGACGGTGACCTGCCTCCCGATCTGTGTGCGGAGCTGGAGGCGCACCTGGCGGGCTGCCCGGACTGCCGGGTGGTACTCGGCACGCTGAACCAGACGGTGCAGATCTTGCACACGCTCGATGCGGTGCCGCCGCCACTGCCCGCCGATCTGGAGGCGCGGCTGCTTGCGCGCCTCGCGTTGCCCAGTGCCCCCGCACGAGGCAAGCCGTGATGTCGTCTCAGGCATGATTACGCACTGTGGCAGCACCAGACGGTGACGCCGATACCGAACACACCCATATCACTCAGGAGCATTCCTCCTGGGCGGTGTGGGCGTGTTCGGTACCCGGCGAGCGCATCAGGGGGCTAGAGTGCGTAGCTGACTACGGGCTGACGCAGGCGCAGGCTATGGAAATATCATCTCGGCTTCTTCTTGTGCGCCAGCCTACAGGGGAGGGTATCCTACGATCGAGAGCCACGCGTGGAGCGCGGGCGGGTGCTGATGCCGAAAGGCAGGTAGAGCGGGCAGACACTGACCACACTCGTCAGCACGAAGACCGCCGCCAGCACGCCCAGGATGATCGCGACCACACCACTCACCACGCCGCTGAGAATGAGCCCGGCCACAACCATTGCGACAACCACCCGCACCACCCGGTCGATGGTTCCCATATTTGCCTGCATTGCCCTGCTCCTCGTTTGTTTGTTGCCCTCACTGGGATGAGCATAGCAGGCGTGGCCCTCCAGATCTGTGACAAAGTCACCGAGCGAGCAACTCAGCGCGCCGCGCCAGGCCAGGGCGGTCGAGGATGGTCACGCTGCCACGGGCGACCTGAACCAGTCCGCCGGCGGCAAAGTCGGCGAGGATGCGGCGCGCAGCCTGGGCTCGTGGCGCGAGCTCGGCATGGTGCTGGCCGTCAATGGGATGATCATCCTGTCATACCAGCTTCAGCCGTATCACCCTTAGGCCCGCTTGCTGTGGTTGACCGCCTTCAGAATCTTCAGGTTAAGTACGATGAACCGCCAGAGCTGGAAGGGCTTGAAACTCATCCAGAACCGATCCTTGTCACTGATCTGCATCGGTGTGTCTCCTATTCAGGAATAATCGTCCAGCCGGGGCGCGCCCGGAACTTGTGCATAAATGTCTCGTGAACCATGCGCTTCATCCACGCGCCGCTCGTGCCCAGCTCCATGTGGGTCACCATCGGGTCGCGACCGTCGCTGTTGGGGAAGCGCCGGTAGTCGGGCACCACCGGATACATAAAGATCGTCGCGGCCTCGCCGTCCCAGAGCGAGTCGCCCATCGAGGCCACGCAGGCCGCGAACATCTCGGTCATGCGCTCGCGGTGGTGCATCGTCCCGCTCGTCACCAGATCGGCGATGTTGAAGGCGGTGATCCGACCGATGACGCCGGCGATCATCCCGGTGCGCGGCGGGGCCGCGCTAATT